>JBIPON010000259.1:0-2793 GCA_044379065.1 Polynucleobacter sp.
TAGGTGCAGGTTTCGAGCAGGCGAAGGCGTGCCTGCGCATCTTCACTTGCACGCACCAGCGTTGTTAGCTGTTCGCGTGGTGCCGCCAGCAACTGGCGCAGTAGATACGCGCCGACGTAGCCAGTCGCTCCCGTCAAAAGTGGATGCCGATAATCAGCGCGTGGACCAAGGTCGGCCATGGCGAATGCGCTGTTGCGCGCATCATACTCTATGAGGGCGGGGTCGAGCGATGCCGATCGTTCGGCCTCATATTCCCTGATTGCCGAATGATAGCCTAACCAATGTGTCTTTGCTGCCTGGATTGTACTCCGCAGGTGATTGCTGCGCGGCTTGCACCGCAAAGCAAAGTCCTCGAGCACAGGATGTTCGTAGAGATCGTTGATCTGTAGATCGAATTTCTGGCGTAGCCGCGAGATCACTGCGATGGCTCTCAGGCTGTCTCCGCCTAACTTGAAGAAATGATCCTCGCGCGAGGGCGCTGGGCAGTCGAGAATCGATGCCCATACTTCGGCTACTGCGGTTTCGATTCTCCCCGCGGGTGCCATGCGACCGGCGGCTGCCATCCCTTCGCCAGGCATTTCTGATAGGCGACGTTCCAGCTGTTTGCGGTCGATCTTGCCGGAGGGTGTCATGACGATCGCATCGACGCAGTGCAGCCCTGTCGGGATCATATATCCAGGTAAGGTCGTCGCTAAGTAAGCCTTCCATTCAGGCAAAGAGGGCCAATCTGCATCGGCATCTGTCGGCACGACGAAGGCATGTAGTGCCAGAGCGCCATCGCGCGCCTTAGCAACGACAGCGGCGGCCTGGGCGACTAGCGGATGGCAGATTAAGGCCTGCTCTATCTCGCCCAATTCAACACGTTGCCCTCGAAGCTTAACCTGCCCATCAATGCGGCCCAACACAATCAGTTGTCCGTCATGGCGCCAGCGGGCCATATCACCGGTCCGATACATCCTGCCGAATGAGGTCTGGATAAAGACCTGCTCGGTCAGATCGGGTCGATTGGAATATCCGATTGCAAGGCTTGCGCCTCCGATCCATGCCTCGCCGACAGCGCCGGGGGGTAAACGCCGGCCTTCGGCATCAAGGATCATCACCAAGACATTCGGCAGAGGGCGGCCGGCCGGAACCACATCCTCGTTCGGATTGATCACGCCCACGCTGACGGCTGCAGTGTTTTCGGTGGGGCCATAACCGTTGAAATATTCTAGCCGTTCTGCATAAAAGCGCACATCCGATAGGATTGGCGCTTCACCAACGGTCATCAGCCAGCGCAAGCTAGGGAACTCCGCTTGATCGAACATGCGCAGATAGGAGGGAGTCATGGTCGTCATGGTCACACCCAGTCGCCGTATCTTGGCCTGCATGTGATTGAGATCCTCGATCTCCTCGCGCGTGGCAGGGACGAAACTCCCACCTTGGCACCAGATCATGACGAGATCAGACATCCACAGGTCGAACGAAGGCGATGTGACGCTCAGCAAGCGGTCGCCTGTTACGACAGCGCTGCGGTGGGCCACGCCCAAACCTAAATTGACTAGCCCTGTGTGCGATATCACGACTCCCTTCGGCGTCCCGGTGGACCCGGACGTGTAAAGGATCACAGCTGGCGTCTGCTGTGGGGGTGCGTGCATAGCGAAGCTTAGCCCGACAGCCGTCGTTGCCGAGATATCGTCGTCGACTTTTAATATGGGGCGGCCATCGACGAGCAGCGTATCTGGAGGGATCAGCCCCTCGGATACAACAAGCACTGAAATTGCCGCGTCGTCGGCCATAAAGGCAAGGCGCTCGTCGGGCAGGCCTTGCGTGAGAGGCAGGTAGCAGCCGCCTGTCTTCCATATTGCAAGCACGATGATTGGCAGAATCGCTGATCGCTCCGTGTAGACGCCAACCGTGTTACCCGGACGGACGCCAAGCTGGTACAACCGCGCCGCTATTGCATTGGCCGCTCGGTCCGTCTCGGCATAGGAGTGTTCATCGGTGTCTGTTATGATCGCTGGTTGGTCGGGCTTGTTCGCCACGTGGCGGCTGAACACTTCTGCGATAGTGCCGCCGGGCAATTGCACGGCCTCGCCTTGTTCCCATTCCTCCAATTGCGCAATTTCAGCGGGCAGCAGGCTAGGCAGCAGGGTATCTGCACCTCTGTCGAGCAGGCCAAGCAGGTTGCCCACGATCCCGCTCATCCAGGCTTCGGCGCTGTGTCTGTTATGTAGTTCGGCATTGACCATCCAAGATAGCATGTGCCCCCCGTCGGCCAGGGTCTCATGGATCAGAAGCATTTCTTGCAATGGTTGGCTCGCGCTGGCGGTATAGGTCAGCGAGCCAGCTGACGGTCGCTCTGCCCCGCCCAATGGTACGAACCGGAGGGCCCCGCCGTTACCACTGCTTTCAGATAGCGCCGGGTTTTCGGTCACGGCCAAGTTAAACAAACCGTGGCGCGCGGCATAGGCCGCCTCAGGATAATCTTTGCGGAAATCACTGACGATGCGCGCGTGGGGATAACGGCTGTGCGCTATAACCTGAGCCAACATGCTGTTTGTCTGTTTAAGCGCGTTTGCCGGGGTTTGAGCGCCGCCTAGGTGAAAAGGAATTGGTAGCTGGTTGACGTAATAACCAACGACATCGGCCTGCGCTGCGCTGGTGCGTGTGCTTGCAGCGGTGCCCAGCAGGAAATGGTCGCGCCCGGTTCGGCGCTTTACCTCTAAGCCTAGCATGGTCAGCATCAATGTATGCATGCTGCACGCGTGATCGCGGGCGATCTGACGCAACGCCTGTGCTTGTTGAGGTGCA
>JBIPON010000213.1:0-2790 GCA_044379065.1 Polynucleobacter sp.
CTTTATCGGCCATCGCCCCAAATACAGCATAGGTATAGGGGTGATAACCCATCTTATCGAGGCTCTGCCCTAGGGTTGCAGCAGCATGGGGATTGTGTGCCACATCCAGCACAATCGTGGGCTGCCCTGGCAGAACCTGAAAACGACCCGGTAACTCCACCATGGCAAATCCATTGCGTATATCTTGTGCACTAACGGGTATGCGGTCACGCAAAGCACTCAAGGCTGCAATCACAGCGGAGGCATTGAGTAATTGATTGGCGCCCCGCAAAGCGGGATAACCCAAACCACTAAAGCGCTTGCCTCGTCCAGACCAAGCCCATTGTTGTTTATCCCCTTGAAAGTTGTAATCCCGACCCATCAGCCATAGATCACAGCCCAGTGACTCCGCATAGTCAACCAAACTAGCCGGCGGCATCGGGTCTCCACAAACTGCAATCGCATTGGCGCGAAACACACCGGCCTTTTCCCGCGCAATTTTTTCTCGGGTATCGCCTAAAAAAGCAGCATGATCAATATCAATACTGGTCACAATCGCGCAATCGGCATCCAAAATATTGATCGCATCCAGACGGCCACCCATGCCTACTTCCAAAATAACGGCATCTAATTTGGCCTCTGCAAACAGACGCATGATGACGAGAGCCGTAAACTCAAAATAAGTGAGCGTGGGGGCATCTGGCAGGCTGACTCTTGCCGCTTCCACTTCAGCAAAATGGACCAGTAGTTGCGCATCCGTCGCATTGGCACCATTGATGCGGGCTCGCTCATTAAACTCCAGCAAATGGGGCGATGTGTGGCATCCAACGCGATATCCCGCTGCCAGCAAAATGCTCTCTAGAAAGGCGCAGGTAGAGCCCTTACCGTTCGTGCCTGCAACCGTAATGATGGGGCAATCAAAGCGAAGATCGAGGGCTGCTTTAACGCGACTAATGCGCTCAAGGCCCATATCGATGCCAACCGGATGGGCGGTTTCGAGGTGACTAAGCCAGGCCTCGAGGCTAGAAAATGAAATTGGATCTGGGCTTGATTCGCTCAACGCTTTAACGCGGACTAAGAGGAGGAGCCAACAACGGTAGAAGCAATGGATGGCTCTGGCAGTTTTTGCAACAAGGCCAATATGCGGGCAATCTCAGCGCGCATATTACGGCGATCCACAATCATATCAACGCCACCCTTCTGCATTAGAAACTCGGAGCGCTGAAATCCTTCTGGGAGTTTTTCGCGAACGGTTTGCTCAATCACACGGGGTCCAGCAAAGCCAATTAATGCTTTGGGCTCGGCCATCACCACGTCGCCCATGAAAGCAAAGCTAGCCGAAATACCGCCCATGGTGGGGTCAGTCAATACGCTAATGTAAGGCAAGCCTGCTTTTGAAAGCTTCGTTAACATCGAATTCGTTTTCGCCATTTGCAAGAGAGATAACAGACTTTCTTGCATGCGCGCACCGCCCGTGGCGGTAATGCAAATGAATGCACATTTCTTATCGATCGCCTCTTGTGCGCCGCGTACAAAACGCTCACCCACAACCGATCCCATCGAGCCGCCCATGAATTGAAACTCAAAACATGCAGTGACAACGGGAATTGATTCAATCTTTCCACCGAGAACCACCAAGGCATCGGTTTCGCCCGAAACGTCTAACGCCTCTTTAATGCGATCGGGGTATTTTTTAGAATCCTTGAATTTCAATGGATCAACTGGAAACACATTGGCACCAATTTCATAGCGCCCTTTTGGGTCAAGCAAGCTATCTAAGCGTTGGCGCGCACCAATGCGCATGTGATGACTGCATTTAGGGCATACCGAAAGATTGGCTTCAATATCGGTGCTATACAAAACAGCCTCACATCCAGGGCACTTGACCCACAAGCCTTCGGGAACCGACTTGCGATTAGCAGGGTCAGTGTGCTGAATTTGCGGCGGAAGAAGTTTATCGATCCAACTCATGTGCTTTAGCTATCCAATGCAGTGCGAATCTCGCGTATGAAATGTTCAAGCGATTGTACCGCCTCGCCCGGAGCTGCCTCTTCAAGCAAACGAATAATGCGGCTGCCAATGACAACGGCATCGGCCGTATTGGAAACGGCCTTGGCGCTGGCGGCATCATGAATACCAAAACCAACCGCAATGGGTATCGCAGTTGCCGCTCGAATCTGCGGGATGATGCTGGCTACATCTTGGGTATTCAGGTTATTGGCACCGGTCACACCGCGCAATGAAACGTAGTAAATGTAGCCAGAAGCAATTTTCGCAGCCTCTTTAATGCGTGCTGGCGATGAGGTTGGCGCTAAGAGAAAAATCGGATCTACTCCAGCCGAACGCATCTGCTGCGCAAAATCAACGCACTCTTCTGGTGGGTAATCCACAATTAATACCCCATCCACACCGGCTGCTTTTGCCTCGGCCGCAAAACGAGCAGCGCCCATTTGCTCGACTGGATTGGCATAGCCCATCAGCACAACCGGTGTATTGGCATCACTCTCCCGAAATGCCCTTACCATCTCGAGGCAATGGCGCAAGGTAACGCCCTGACTCAGCGCCCGTTCTGAAGAGCGCTGAATCACCGGACCATCAGCCATGGGATCGGAAAATGGCACGCCAAGTTCAATCACATTAGCGCCACCACGCACCAGTGCATGCATGAGCGCAACCGTTAAGCCAGGCTCCGGATCACCAGCCGTAATAAAAGGAACCAAACCTTTTTTACCAGCTTGTTTTAAATCGCTAAATACCGCTGAAATTTTCGACATAAATCCGCTCTACCCCTTAACCTTCCGACCCAGTTGC
>JBIPON010000240.1:0-2784 GCA_044379065.1 Polynucleobacter sp.
TCATCGAATTTGGCGAGCTCTTCATGGAACGTATTTCAGAGGGGGCGGCTGTCGCTGTCGTGGTTGTGCACTTTCTCGCGTTACTCGAACTTTCTCGCGAATCTTTGCTCGAAATCACGCAGGCCGAGCCCTATGCGCCTATCTATGTACGACTGGCCTACACCAGCGCTGCGGTTTGACCGCTCGTCATACCGCGTCCGGAGAATGTATTGAAGGTTGTACATACGATTGAAGAGTTGCGTGATCAACTGCGAGGCCAGTTGCGCGTTTCTTTTGTGCCTACCATGGGTAATCTGCATGAGGGCCATTTGGCGCTCATGAAACTCGCCAGGCAGCATGGTGATCCTGTTGTCGCGAGTATTTTTGTCAATCGCTTACAGTTTGGTCCCAACGAGGATTTTGAACGCTACCCTCGAACTTTGCAGGACGATATTGCCAAGCTCGAGCGCGATCGAAATGTCTATGTTTTGTTCGCGCCGGATGAGCGCGAGCTATATCCTGAACCGCAGAGCTATCGCGTGCAGCCTCCCCAAGAGTTGGGCGATATCCTCGAAGGCGAATGTCGCCCTGGTTTCTTTGGCGGTGTGAGCACCGTGGTACTCAAACTTTTCTCTTGCGTTCAACCTCGCGTCGCTGTCTTTGGAAAAAAGGACTATCAACAATTGATGGTGATACGCAATATGTGTAGACAGTTTCAGTTACCTGTTGAGATCATAGCGCATGAGACTGTCCGCGCGGATGATGGCTTGGCGCTTTCGTCACGCAATGTCTATTTGCAAGATGCCGAGCGCAAAGAAGCGCCACAGTTATTTGCACTATTGCAGTCCATACAAAGCAAACTCCGAGCAGGTCTGCATGATGTCGAGCAACTCGCCGCGGAGGTCACCACGCTCCTCGCCAAACGTGGTTGGGAGGTTGATTACATCGCCGTTCGTCGCCAGCGTGATTTACACAAGCCCACGATTGATCAAGTCGCTGCTGGCGAGCCTCTGGTTGCTTTGGCGGCCGCCAAGCTTGGTGCTACGCGCCTGATCGACAACCTCGAGCTTTAAACAATACGTATATAGACCGTGATGGTTGTGATGGTGTCAATAGGTACCTAGGGTAAATCCGCCTGTCAGATTTGACAGCTTACCTTTGAGTCGGTGCTCTGCCAGACTTTGCCTCGTGTTGATACGGAGGCAAGATGAAACATCCTGACGATAACCGTGGTGCGGGTTGGCGCGCACTGACTGCGCGAGAGCGCGATGTGATTCACCCCGTCGCGGAGGGTAAATCAAACAAATTCATCGCAATCGAATTAGGGATTTCGATGCGAACCGTTGAGGCGCATCGCGCACGCATTTTTTACAAAATGGGTGTGCGCAATGCTGTGCAACTTGCTCGCGAGGTGTGTACGAATCCAGAGCCTTGATCAAAGCATCCGTTACGGACAGTTGGGCGCTGTGACCTTATTGAGCTCGTCAATCGGATCGAGATCAGGTTGTCGAGTGAGCGTGTAAGTCAGGTTGACCGACTCACCATTCATGGAGACCAGGCGCAGCACGTTGGTCGAGGTCAGCGCGAGCTCTGCGCGGACGTTACCCGAGGGGTTAAGCAAAATAATGCGGGGAACGGCCTGAGGAATGACGCGCCAGCAGCCTTGATCAGTCAGTGAAGAACCGCTTTTACTTGCTTGCTCCAAATACGCCGCACGGGCGCGCCAGCGACCATTGGGTGCCAAGCTCATCGTGATGCGTTGCGCTGAGCATTTCATTTCAGGATGAAAGCAGGGCAAGGTACCCGCAAAGGTCAGAGGTTCGGGAAATAGAGAGGCTTGGAGTGAGTCGTTTGCTGCAGCGGCTGTTGCGGCCTGATTGGCGTTTGCCGCCGCTTGAGTCGCACCGGATGGTTGACCCTGCACAGGCGCGGCGTCCGAAGCACGTCCTTTTAGGCCAATTTGAATCTGGCTTGCTGCTCGTATCGTCTGACTGCCGTAGGGTGATTCGGCCTGCTCAATAGCGTCTGTGGTTGAGCTAGCAACCGGGGGGTTGTAGTAGCCGGGCTGTTGCATTTGCTGTTGCATCTGTGCACAGCCGGCAACGACGACGGGCAAGCAATGGGCAAGAGTGCGGTAAATCGTTGCACGGAGAGTAGAGTGCCCTGCGATTCGTCCTGACATGGTGACATTTCCAATTAAAAACAAAAGGATCTTACTAAGAATGATTGCATTTTACGCACTTGGCATCATGACTGCACATCTCTTGCAAAGGAAAGAATAAAGTGGGTGAGCACATATGGATCGTGCTCATGGGGGGCATGATAGGTTTATTGTTGTCTGTACCCTTGCTTTGGTTATCGTGGAAAATACCTCAGCAACTCTTAATGGAGGATTCCGGTGTGCGTTTGTTGACTTGGACTGAGCCGGCAATTCGTGCGCTTCAGTGGCAGGATGTTTTGTTTGTGTCGCTCTTATGTGTGTGCGCCTCGAGTGCAGCCTTAATCTGGGGGCTAGAAGTCGAGACGTGTGTGGCGTTTGCTTTTTGCGCCATGCTTTTACTGCTTGCCAGGATTGATGCTCGCACGCATTTATTGCCGGATGTCCTCACGCTGCCTCTTTTGTGGCTGGGTTTGCTGTGGCATGCTGCAGGCTTGGGCGAGCGGTCGCTGGAGCTCGCGGTTTGGGGGGCTGCTGCGGGATATATTGTCCTTTGGCTGCCTGCAGGTTTGTTGGGTGCCTGGCTGGGTAAGACGCTGATGGGGCATGGAGACTTCAAACTCTCGGCTGCGATTGGCGCATGGTTG
>JBIPON010000214.1:0-2784 GCA_044379065.1 Polynucleobacter sp.
CTCAGGACGAGAGGTTAATAATTCGAGCGTAGCATCGTAACCCGCCTGAAATGTATAGTCAGCCTCTTTGATGTTATTTCTCATTAATTGGCCACCATTATTGGCAATGGTTTCTAAAATTCCTAAATACCTTCGTGAGGCGCGTTGGTTCCCGTCTAGCGCGCCGCTGATTAGGGCAAACTTTAAGTGCCCAAGGGATAGAAGATAGTTAACTGCGGTTTGCCCCGCTAAATAGTTATCAAACCCAACATCCCCTGAGTTACCTTCGCTAGTATCTGCCCAAATATTTACAAGAGGAATATTGTTTTTCTCTAATAAATATTTCCAATCATCAAGGTATTTTCCGCCTCCTCCTAAAAGTACGACAGCATCTACTCCTCGCTCAATTAAGACGCGCAGCGGGCCTATCGAGGAAATATTTCCTTCGGTTGGTTGTGCCAGTAGCAGGGTATAACCCGCTTTGCTAAGCTGAGTCCGCAGTGCTTCAATAGTTTTTGCAAAAGCTGATGCCCCAATCTGAGAAATAATGGCCCCAATTGTGAAAGTCTCCCTAGAAACAAGAGTCCTACCAGCCCCTTGAGGCACATAGCCCATCATTTTTACCGCCGATTGAATGCGTAGGCGAGTTTTTTCATCAACCATATTGGGGTGGTTAAGCGCTCGCGAAACAGTGCTAATAGAGACGCCAACGGCTTGAGCAACATCAAATAGGCTGGCTGGCATGCTTGTTTGGTATGTTATTCATGCAAACGATTGTAATATTTATTTCCTTTTTTACAAATATCTACTATTTACTAGGGAAAACGTTAATTTTTTAAGTTATGCAAACGTTTGTATTATTAATCTTCATTCTCCACTTTTTACTATCTTATGACTGAAAATCGATACGCAGGAAAACCAACGAAGCACGCGATTGTTAGCACTCTAGTCGAGTTAGGTGTAACTCATGCATTTACGCTTCCAGGGTTGGGTGTTACTTGGATGCTCGATGAGTTTTATGAGGTTCGAGGTCAGTTAAGGGTGGTATTAACGCGCAGCGAACAAGTAGCATCAATCATGGCTCAAGTGGTGGGTAGGTTGACAGGAAAGCCTGGCGTATTTATGGGTCAAGGCCCTTTTGCAAGTACTACCGGAGCATTTGGGATTTTAGAGGCCTATTTTGCTGGGTCCCCAATGTTGGTGTTAACCGATACTTCCTGTTATGACGGTTTTGGAATGTATGGGGTATATCAAACCATGACGGGGGATTATGGTGCGGCTGATGTCAGGACTGTTTTAAAGACGATGACAAAAGCTACTTATTACGCTACCGAGACACATGAGGCAGTTTACGCAATTCAGCAAGCTTATCGTCAAGCAAGTCTTCCGCGGACAGGACCTTGTGCTGTAGTTTTAAAAAGTCCGATCATCCGACGCGAAATGTCTGATCAAAAGCGTGTACAGCTTTATCCATCACAGGACACCAGTAATGTACTAATGCCAGAAATAGCCTTGCAAGCAGTAAGCGAGTTGGTTGCGGCGATTAATCAATCTAAGCGGCCGGTTGCAATTGTGGGTAATGGCTTACAAAATCCACGAGGTCGAAAAGCGATCGCTGCCCTAGCTAAGAAATGTGGGATCGCTGTTGCAACAAGTTACAACGGCAAAGGCGTTGTCGATGAAACTGCTGAATACAGTGTTGGCATGTTGGGAACATGGGGATCCAAAGTTGCAAATGCGGCAGTAAGGGAGGCCGATCTTCTTCTTGTTATCGGCGCAAGTTTAGGTGCTGATTATTTGCGCTTTAGGGAGCCAGGTTTTATTCGGCCCGGCGATCAAAAAATTATTCAGATAGACGTTGATCCTAGAAATCTTGGTTGGGTTTATCCAGTTGACTTAGCTATTAATGCTGAAGCAGCTAATGCACTTGAAGCCATAAGTGAAGGTGGAATAGTTTCTGATAAGAGCAGCATGAGGTTGAATTGGATAAAGCAAGTGCAGCAGAAATGCCCCGATCCACTTGAGCAAGACACGCCTGCTGCGAATGGCTTTATCAATAATTCCACATTAATTAGGGTATTGGATGCATTTTTGACTCCTGATCATTTGTTAACTTTGGATGCTGGAACAAACCGCATTTGGTCTACGATCGCCTTAAAGATCCGAACCCCTGGGCAATTAATTGTTCCGGGTGGTATTGGCGGAATGGGCTGGGGAGCCCCAGCTGCCGCAGCAGCAAAATTAGTTCATCCAGAAAAAAAGGTAATTAGCTTGACTGGTGACGGAGGTTTTGCAATGACCATGAATGTATTGTCAACCTGCGTTCAAGAAAATTTACCAATCACTGTTGTAGTTGCTAATAACGGCGGTCTGGGAATGGTTCGAGATAACATGAAAGGCAAGAAAATAGCAGTGGATTTTGCGCCCATAGACTTTGCAGCAATTGCCGAGGGAATGGGCTGCCTTGGGCTGAGTGCTAACTCTGCTGAGTCTTTAGCTGAAGCATTGCGGACAGCAGAAAATTCAGGAAGAACTGCAGTCATTAATGTAAGCATTGATCCGGCTTCAACCCATATTAATGTTTCTGATTATTGAGAAAATATAAATGACCCCTGTTGCAATCGTTACCGGCGGATCAAGTAATATAGGTTGGGCTATAGTGAATGTGCTTAGCTCTACGCATCACGTAGTTATTGCTGATATCAATCCGCCTGAAAAGGAATTGCCTTTAAATTGCCGATTTTTGACTTGTGATGTCTCTAATTTAAACCAAGTGCAAGATGTGTTTAAGGAAGCATTGCAATT
>JBIPON010000260.1:0-2778 GCA_044379065.1 Polynucleobacter sp.
AACAATCGGTGAAAACTCGGCGCATTTAACAGCCCAATCAAACAAAACGGCCGCCCCTGGCTCCACAACAGTTGCAAGTGTTCCAATGTGCAAAACGCTAGGTTTTAACTTTTCCGGATCTGGTAGCCATGATGGTAAAAAATCAAATGTTGCAGTGCCATCAATGACAAATGTATATGTCGCACTACCAGCTTTATCTAATTGCACCGTTGCTGTGCAGGTTGGTTTAACACTTTCAAGTGACAAGCCAAGTCCAACACCATCACGCTCAAGTTCTTTTCTTGCCATCTGGCCGTATGCATCCCTTGAAATTCCACCGACAAAATCAACAGCGTGGCTTAAGCGCGATAGCGCTTTGGCCGTGTTTGCAGGGCCTCCACCAACCACAGGACCAGTTGGAAGCACATCAATTAAAACTTCACCGCAGACCCAGATACTCATGCAAGCACCAAATCTAACTTCATATTAACTCGCCTTTTCGCGCTAAAAACTCTGTTAAAACTTCAACCCCCAATAAATGATCTTGGACCTGTGGCAAACCACTTATCAACAAGATCCCTATGCAACCAAAGCCTTTAACATTTAATGGCAAACCCCCGCCGTGAATAGCATGTGTTTCTTCTGGCAGCCCTTTGCTTTGATACCAATCAATTCCCTGTTCTTCAGCTAAAACTCTTTCATACATAGTTGAGTTTCCTGTTGCAAGAACAACTCGTGCTTTACGCGCAATCCACTCATCGTTTTTTGGAGTTGTACCCGGCAGTGATGCATGAAAGACAACCCATTCCTTTAATCGAACTTCCACTGCAATTGCCAACCCGCGCTGGAAACCAATATCTAACGCGATCTCACCAATTTCAATCGCATCTTTTTGAGAAAGAGATTCAAGCTCTAAGGTTTGCGCCTCTAACACCAAACCTTGGCTAGAAAAGCCCCCTGTTGTCTGGTTCATGCCCTCATTCAACTCCAATTTTCCGCGCCTTGCATCAACCCAAAAAAGTCCTTTAGAAAGCCTAAAGGCGGCCCCCGAAGGGACCGCCTTTAGTGTCTACTTCGATTTATTTATCGGCGTAGAAGAGCCTTCTGAAGGGCTGCAATCTGCTTGTTGATAGATGCGATCAAGGAAACGATTGCCTTGAGAACATCAGCATTTGAAGTTGTTGCTGTGCTTCCCTTAACGATGAAGTTAGCTGTTTCAGTTGTAACAACTGTTGCTTCGCTAAGTGTTACGCCAGCGACGTAGCTACCTTCAGTAAGTGTTGTATAGAACTTGTATACAAACTTTCCGCCATCTGATGTATCAGTGTGCAAAGGTGCGTTAAGGAATGTGAGTCCTGAACCACCGATTGCAAACTTAGATGCAGCTGATCCAAGAACTGCAGCATCTGATACTGGACGACCCCCAGAATCCTTCACAGTAATTGTGAGAGTTCCTGATTCACCTGGAAGGTATGTTCCCTTATCAGTTGAAGCCGTGTAGGTGTGCTTTGTGGCTGATGAACAAGTTAGCGCAACTGAAGGTGATAGAACTGTAGCGCCATCAGATGTGCGAGTATAGGAAAGAATCTGTGTTCCTGTACCTGCTGTAGCACCACAAGCTACACCAACTGCTGCTGGAGCAGATGCTGAACCTGTGATTGATGCAATTGCACCAGAAGTTGCACCTGTACCCCCATAAAGTGTTGGGTTAAGTGCAAGACGGTTTCCAGCTGAGTCAAGAGTCTCAACATAGTAAGCGGTCGAGTTTGGAGCAGTCGCGTTGTTTGTGTTTGATGTAATCGCACCACGAACTGAAGAGATCCTGATTGACTTTGCATCACCACGGAAGTTGATTGTCTTTGTTCCAACAACTGTTCCGTTGTAACTAATTGTCACAGTTGTTGAAACTGCGTCATATGTAGCTGAGTTAGGGAAAACAACGAGCATCTCGTTGTGTAATCCACTTCCCGCTACAACTGCAGTGGATTGTGCTGAAGATCTATCAGTTTCAGTCCATGAAAGAGTTGCTCCACCTGTAGCTGTTGCTGTGAGGTATGAAGCTGCTGAATCAACAACAGCGCCATATTGATCAGCAAGCCATAGACCGATGTATGCAGCAGCATTCCAGGCTGGCTTATCAGCATCTGTTGTATCTGAAACACCTACAGCTGTTGTGAGCTCAGTTGCACCTGAACCAATGGTTCCTGTTGTCAATTGAACAGCACTGTTTGCAGCAGAGTATTTGTTATCGCAACTTGCCACAACGTTTAGTGTGTATGTTGCAAGTGTTGTTGTAGCACCTGTTGCAATCACAGTTTCAGTAACTGCAAATGTTGCCTTACCGAGACCTGATGCAACCCATGGGAGTGAGTCAGGAATATCCTTGTCAACAGCAGTAGTTGTATCACCGATTGTTACAGATGTCTTAGCGTTATTAGTAGCAATCTTTGCCTCAGTTGTATCAGCTGCTGCAGCGGCCACATTGAAGTATCCAACAACACCTGAAGTATGAGATACGGTGAAGTACTTTGTATCTGTGTCTGTCTCTGTATCAGCTGCTGCTGCAAAGAGAGTTGTAGCTCCCACAGCGAGAGTAGTTAGAGTATTTGATGATGCTGAGTATGAGCAAGCACCACCGGCACCTGCAACAGGAGCTGTGTTAACAGCTGTTCCCCATTTGTAAGTAGCAGCTACTACCGCTGCATTAGCAGATGGAACAGCTACTACTGAAAGTAGTCCTGCACCAAGTGCCGTTACTGCACCAAGCGCGATGCGCTTGCGTAGTGTCTTTGTAGACAT
>JBIPON010000070.1:0-9040 GCA_044379065.1 Polynucleobacter sp.
GCCCGTTTGATTGGCGCGCCGCCAGGCTATGTAGGTTACGAAGAGGGCGGTTACCTTACTGAACAGGTTCGCCGCAAACCGTATAGCGTCATTCTGTTTGATGAGATCGAAAAAGCCCATCCGGATGTATTTAATGTCCTATTGCAAGTGCTGGATGATGGTCGTTTGACTGATGGTCAAGGGCGTACCGTTGATTTTAAAAACACCGTGATTGTGATGACCAGCAATATAGGCTCACACCTGATTCAATCGATGACGGATAAGAATCAAGCGGAGATTAAGGAGGCGGTGTTTGGTGAGCTGAAGACCCACTTCCGGCCGGAGTTTTTAAACCGCGTTGATGAGATTGTGGTGTTCCATGGTTTGGATAAAGCGAATATTGCATCGATTGCCTCGATCTTGTTAAAAAACCTGTCAGCCCGTTTGGCTAAGGTGGATATGCAGCTAGAAGTGAGCGATGCTGCACTGAACAAAATTGCCGAAGTGGGTTTTGATCCGGTATTTGGAGCAAGGCCGCTCAAGCGGGCGATACAGCAGTACATCGAAAATCCCGTTTCTAAGATGATTTTGGAGGGGAAATTTGGCCCCAATGATGTTGTTCCAGTGGATATTAATAAGGATGGCGATTTCAGCTTTACCCGCTTAGTGCATTAAAGCTATTCCGGTAGGTCTGCGGAACGAGTAAACTCGGGTCATGACTGTGACGCATGCCAGTGCGCGTGCCAGTGATGTCCGAGTGATAAGTTTATTAAGCTTGGCACACGGCAGCTCGCATTTCTTTCACTTGATTCTGCCGCCGCTCTTTCCGTGGCTTAAGGCGGAGTTCGCCCTCAGCTACGCAGAGCTCGGCCTCCTCATGTCGGTTTTCTTTGTGGTCTCTTGCATTGTGCAGGCGGCCTCTGGCTTTTTGGTCGACCGCATTGGGGCCCGTCCAGTCCTCTTCGTTGGCGTCGGTTTATTGGCCTTATCTGCCATAGTGCTCTCGCAAAGCAATGGTTATGGCCTGTTGATATTGGGCGCAGTAATTGCGGGCTGCGGCAATGGCGTCTTTCATCCGGTGGATTACACCTTAATTAACCACAAGGTATCGGTTCCACGTTTGCCCTATGCCTACTCGGCACACGGTGTCACTGGTTATCTTGGTTGGGCTGTAGCTCCAGTCTTTATGGCTGGAATAGCCGCGCTTGCCGATTGGCGAATCGCTCTGCTTTGCGCAGCGGTCTTAGAGACGCTCATCTTGTTAGTACTTTGGTTCAATCGGGGTGACTTAATCGATGACGCTCAACATCGCCGTGCGAGCGCCATCAAGGCAGCAGAAGAGGCGAACCCTGGGCGCGCGCCACAAGGCGCATTTGCTTTTTTAAAGTTAATTTCAGTTTGGCTGTGCTGGCTTTTCTTTTTCTTCAGCATGATTGCCATGGCTGGCATCCAGTCTTTTGCGCCTAGTGCACTGAATCAGCTCTACGGCATTCCAGTTACTGCGGGAAATTTTTCGATTACCTTAATGGCCTTGGGGAGTGCAGCAGGCATGATCGTCGGCGGCATCATGGCAGCCAAACTCAAAATGCCCGATCGGATTGTTGGCACTTGCTTATTTGTGTGCGCCGTCATTAGCCTCCTGATTGGAGCGGAGTGGGTTACCGCTGCATTAGTGCCCGGACTCTTTTTTATGATTGGCTGCGGTCTTGGTATCGCGGCGCCATCGCGCGACATGATGATTCGCTCTGCAACCCCGCAAGGCGTATCGGGCAGTGTGTATGGCATTGTCTATTCCGGTATTGATCTCGGGGCAGCCGTTGGACCTTTACTATTTGGCATCTTGCTGGATGCCGGAAAGCCCAATTCACTCTTCCTTGGTGTTGCCTTTTTGCAGCTGATATTGATTCTGACTGCAGTCAAAGTAGTGGCTTCCAATGCCAATGCGGCGATGCCAAAAACCCAGTAGCATCTAGCTTTTCACAATACGAAAAGCTGTTTTCATAGGCAAAATCAGACCCTATTGATCACGCTCCCAAGGCTTTCAAGCCATGGCAGATCATTTCATATTGCAATAAGTTAAATTTAAGTAATTGAATTTAATACGATTTATTTATTCTTTAAAGCACCCAATTGCTATTGCCTCCGCAGTAAACATCCCTATACTCTTATATAAGACATAAGACTTAGTCACGGCATTTCAGTTTAGGTGACCTAGTCCAGTTCAACGATTTTTTTGGTCAATTGTTTTATATCTAAGGAGAGCAATATGGACAAGCGCAAAGAAGAAGCGGCAAAGATTCAGAAAGACTGGGATACCAATCCACGCTGGCAAGGCATTAAACGTGGCTATACCGCAGAGGACGTAGTGCGATTGCGTGGTTCGCTGCGGATTGAGTATTCCTTAGCGAAGGCCGGCGCAGAGAAACTGTGGAATCAAGTCAACAATGAAGCCTACGTTAATTGTTTGGGCGCCCTCACTGGCGGACAAGCAATGCAGCAGGTCAAAGCGGGTATTAAGGCGATTTACTTATCGGGTTGGCAAGTGGCTGCAGACGGTAACTCGTATGCGGCGATGTACCCCGATCAATCCCTGTATCCAGTGGACTCCGTACCGAAGATGGTAGAGCGCATCAATAATTCATTTGAGCGTGCCGATCAAATTCAGTGGGCAAAGGGCATTAATCCAGGCGATAAGGGCTATATTGACTACTATGCGCCCATCGTTGCCGATGCAGAGGCCGGCTTTGGTGGCGTATTAAATGCCTACGAACTCAGTAAAGCATTAATTAAGCAAGGCGCTGCTGGCGTTCACTT
Organism: Polynucleobacter sp.; assembly: GCA_044379065.1. GTDB lineage: Bacteria > Pseudomonadota > Gammaproteobacteria > Burkholderiales > Burkholderiaceae > Polynucleobacter. The sequence goes on from JBIPON010000070.1 coordinate 2,794, forward strand.
TGAAGATCAACTGTCGTCTGTAAAAAAATGCGGTCACTTGGGCGGAAAGGTTCTTTTGCCTACTACCGAGTCAGTGCAAAAATTGGTATCCGCGCGTTTAGCGGCGGACGTGATGGGCGTGCCTACGATTATTTTGGCGCGCACCGATGCGGAGGCGGCAGACTTATTAACATCCGACTACGACGAAAACGACAAGCCATTCTTAACGGGTGAGCGTACGCCAGAAGGATTCTATAAAACGCGCAAGGGCCTTGATCAGGCGATCTCGCGCGGTTTAGCTTATGCTGCTTACGCTGACATGGTGTGGTGTGAAACCGGCACGCCGGATTTGGATTTTGCGCGTAAGTTTGCGGAAGCGATTCGTGCCAAGTTCCCCGGCAAGATGTTGGCATACAACTGCTCACCATCGTTCAATTGGAAGAAAAACCTCGACGATGCAACCATCGCTAAATTCCAACGCGAGCTGGGTGCTATGGGTTACAAGTATCAATTTATTACCCTCGCTGGCATTCACTCGATGTGGTACAACATGTTCGACTTGGCGCAAGACTATTCCAAGCGCGGCATGACGGCCTATGTTGAGAAAGTTCAAGAGCCTGAGTTTGCAGCGCGCGATCGCGGTTATACCTTTGTCTCGCATCAGCAAGAGGTGGGCACGGGTTACTTTGATGACATCACTACCGTGATTCAAGGTGGCAAGTCTTCTGTAACCGCATTGACTGGATCAACCGAAGAAGAGCAGTTCCACTAAGCAACATCGCCGTACATTAGCGGCTGCAGTATCGCGGCGCCAAGTTTGCCCCAGAAGGGTGACTTTGGCGCTGTTTTCGTTTACATTGGCGCCATGGTGAATTGCGTTTTATGTGCGGAAGAGGGCGGCGCGCTGATTTGGCGCGGAGATGATTGCCGCGTTGTTTTGGTGAATGATCCAGATTTGCCTGGTTTTTGCCGCGTGATCTGGAATCGGCATATCTCTGAAATGAGTCAGCTGAGCTACGGTGAGCGAGACTTATTAATGCACTTGGTATTTGCGGTTGAAGGTGCGGTTCGCTCGGTAATGCATCCAAATAAAATTAATCTAGCAGCGCTGGGCAATCAAGTCCCCCACATTCACTGGCATGTGATTCCGCGCTTTGAGGATGATGCATTTTTTCCAGGATCGGCTTGGTCCATTCGCCTGCGAGATACATCGGACGCCACCTTGAAAATCCGCCGTCAGCAGGCATTAGAGTTGCCCCAGGCTATTCGCGCCGCGATTGCAACCTTGTCCTAAGCTAAATTAATTGCTTTAAAGCCAATAGGTATTTTTCAGGGCTCAGTTGCCCACCATCCCGCTGGGATTCCCATAAGACCTGACCTAGGCACTCCATGATGCGGTGCTGTGCTTCGTGCTCCGAATCGAGTCGCTGCGCTAGAACGTTCGCGACATGCCGAATGCCTGGCGGCTGATCGATTGAGATCTGCTCACTAATCGATAGGTGCATCGACAGGTGTAAGAAGGGATTTGTCTCGCCACGCTCGGGCGTGTAATCTTGACTCAGTGCCGCTTCGCTATCGCTAAGTAAGGCATGGTACTCGGGGTGCCGCTCCATCCACTGGCCAGCTAGCGTTTCGAGCGGCGTCAAGATCGTATTGGCTTCCTTCTTCTGCCAGGTGTCGCAAAAGAAACGCCGCACTTCCTCTCGGCTTGGATTAAACAGCGCCACGAATTTGTCCTTTCCCCGTTTTGTGCCGGTAGCCACACAGTGGCTCGACAATGCATTGGGCGCATTCGGGTGATCGCGCCTTACAGACATAGCGCCCATGCAAAATGAGCCAATGGTGTGCATCCAGTAAATACTCTTTTGGAACGCGTTTAAGTAGCTGCTGCTCGACTTTCAGCACATCTTTTCCAGGGGCAAGACCGGTACGATTCGATACCCTGAAAATATGGGTGTCGACCGCCATGGTAGGTTCTCCAAACGCGGTATTCAAAACAACATTGGCTGTTTTACGACCTACTCCTGGGAGGGCTTCGAGTGCTTCACGGGTGCGAGGAACTTCCCCGCCATGCTGCTCTAGCAAAATGCGACAGGTTGCTTGTAGGTTTTTTCCTTTGGTTCGAAAGAGGCCAATGTGCTGGATATAAGGCCTGACACCTTCTTCTCCTAATGCCATTAAGGCAGCGGGTGTGTTGGCGATTTTAAACAACTGACGCGTACCTTTGTTGACGGATATGTCGGTCGCCTGCGCTGAAAGTAAGACCGCAACTAGTAATTCAAAGGGTGAGCTGTACTCTAGCTCCGTCTCTGGATTGGGATTGTTGGCTTTCAGTTGGGCAAAAAAAGTATTGCGCTGTTCGAGATTCATTTTGTATTGTTTTTGTCTGCAGCTAACTTTGCGCGCTCAATGGCTGCCGCAATGATTGCACGTTTACGCTCGGTTTCTTGCGCTTGATCTACCGATTGGTTTGCGGTGCCATCAGTCTCGTTGAGCGCCTTTAACTTGGCCTCCGCTTTTTTTGACAGGCGTAAATTGTTATCGCGCTCCTCGCGCTCTAGGCGATCTTCGCGTCGGTGGTAGCGTGCCCGAGATAGAGTGGCCTGCTCGGCCGTCCATGCATCCCAGCCAGTACGACTTTCTGTCACCGGAACCATGCTGATGCAATCAACTGGGCAGGGCGGCACGCAGAGGTCGCAGCCTGTACACCATTCCGTTAGCACCACGTGCATCTGCTTTGATGCGCCCACAATGGCATCTACCGGACAGGCTTGTATGCAGAGGGTGCAACCAATACAAGTTTTGGGATCAATCAGGGCTACTGGCCGTGGCCGCTCGATGCCGCACTCGGGTTCCAGTTGAAGATGGGGTGGAAGTTGCCGTCCAGAAGCCATCAAGATGGAGCTTAGCCGCTTTATTCCTTCCGCGCCTCCAGGAGGGCAGCGGTTTGGTAGTACGCCCTCATCGGCCATTGCCGCCGCATAGGATCGGCAGTCGGGGTAGCCGCATTTGGTACATTGGGTTTGAGGCAGTACACCATCGAGTTGATTGCAGAGTTCAACTGGATTCATGCGGTGTTTGTTAGCAATCAGTCAGAATTGCGAACTTAGTCACTCGCGAGCGCTGCTTTGGCTACCTTCTTTTTGGATGCCTTGGAAGTTTGCTCGTGCTCACGGATAAAGTCTTTAATGCGAGGGTAAACCTTTTCGCGCCACCGACGGCCGGAAAAAATACCATAGTGACCAGCGCCAACTACTTCGTAATGGTCCTTGCGTTCCGCAGGAATGCCTTTGCACAATTTATGCGCCGCGCGGGTTTGGCCGCTGCCAGAAATATCATCGAGCTCACCCTCGATGGTCAGGAGTGCCACATCGGTAATGTCATGGGGTTTCACTAACTTGCCAGAAACTTTCCAAGTACCGCTGGGTAAGGCATGTTCTTGAAATACGGTTTTGATGGTGTCTAAGTAGTACTTGGCATCCATATCCAAAACCGCGTTGTACTCATCGTAAAAACGAATATGCGCTTTGGCGTCGAGCTCATCGCCGCGCACCAAGTTCTGGAAAAAATCCCAATGGGATTGCATGTGGTTCCGTGGGTTCATTGCGATAAATCCCGTGTGCTGCAAAAACCCGGGATAGACTCGGCGACCCGCACCAGCATGAGGCTGAGGTACGTCATAGATAACGTGGCTTTCAAACCATTCGTAGGATTTTTTATCCGCCAAGGAGTTGACTGCAGTAGGCGATTTGCGCGCGTCGATCGGACCACCCATCATGATCATGGAGGCGGGCGTTTCTTCACCCTTTGTTGCCATTAGAGAGACGGCACCTAGGGTTGGTACCGTAGGCTGGCAAACAGAGATAACGTGGAGATTTTTTGGGCCAATGGTACGGATAAATTCTTGAATGTAATGGACGTAATCATCGAGCCCAAATTCCCCTTTGTCGGTCGGCACTGTTCGTGCATCCAGCCAATCGGTGATGTAGACCTTGTGGTCTTGCAGCAGGGTACGTACGGTATCGCGCAACAAAGTGGAGTGATGACCGGATAAAGGTGCAACCACCAACACGACCGGATCTTCTTTGAGTTTCTTGATGACTTCAAGGTCATCCGAATAGCGCTTGAAGCGGATTAAATTGCAGAATGGTTTTTCGAGCGTCGTGATTTCGTGAATAGCAACGTCGCGTCCATGTGCCTTTACCGCACGAATTCCAAATTCCGGTTTTTTGTACTCTTTTCCGAGTCGGTGCAGTAATTCATAGCTTGCGGCGAATCGTTCCGCTCCAGGCATTTTTGATAATGGATTAGATGCGTTAATAAACGTCTCTGATGCTGTTTGCGCCCACGAGCTCAATGGCTGAAGCAATGCTTTTTGGAACTCGTACAGTTGATATAGCATGACGCCTCCTAGAAATCCAGTGTAACCGCCTTTACGCAATGACGCGTGCAATTGCCTTGGCCACGCGGTCAACATTCTTGGTATTCAGGGCTGCAACGCAAATGCGACCGGTGGACAGGGCGAAAATGCTGTCTTCCTTTTGCAGGCGTGCCACTTGTTCTGCAGTAAGTCCCGAATAGGAGAACATGCCGCGTTGTGACTCAATAAAACCAAAATCCTGTTTTGCTCCGTTGGCGGCCAAGCGGACAACCAGCTCATGGCGCATGGTTTTAATACGATCCCGCATCTGTGCGAGCTCGTCTTCCCACTGCTGACGTAGTCTAGGGTTATTGAGTACCGCAGCCACAATTGCGCCACCATGGGTTGGTGGGTTGGAGTAGTTCGTGCGAATCACGCGCTTGAGTTGCGAGAGTACGCGTGCGGACTCATCTCGGCTTTGGGTCACGATGGACAGAGCGCCTACACGCTCGCCATACAGCGAGAATGATTTTGAAAAGGAGCTGGAAACAAAAAAGGACATGCCTGATTCAGCAAATAGACGTGTAGCAAGCCCATCCTCTTCAATGCCTTGAGCAAAACCTTGATACGCCATGTCTAAGAATGGAATGAGGTCGCGCTCACGGCAGATCTCAATCACCTTAAGCCACTGTTCTTTATTGAGGTCAGCGCCAGTGGGGTTATGGCAGCAGACATGCAGCACAACTAGGGTGCGCTTTGGAAAAGACTCGAGGGACTTAACCATCCCAGCAAAATCGACTCCGCGCGTTTTGCTATCAAAGTAAGAGTATTCAAGCACTTCGTAACCAGCGGCCTCAAAAACACCGCGGTGGTTTTCCCAGCTGGGATTGCTAATAGCTGCTGGTACGTTTGGCTCAATCCGTCTTACAAAGTCACCGCCGACGCGTAAGGCTCCAGTGCCACCCAGACACTCCGCAGTAACAACCCGACCATCTTTAATTAATGGCGAATCTTCGCCGAAGAGGAGTTTCTGAACGCCCATGTTGTAGGGGCTTGGGCCCTCAATCGGGATATAGCTCCGTGGAGACTGTTTGGCAACGATTTCTTTTTCAGCCTCAATTACTGCCTTAAGCAAAGGCACCTTGCCTTCATCGGTGTAGTAAACACCAACACCTAAGTTCACCTTTTCTGGATTTTGGTCGGCTACATAGGCCTCGGTCAGGCCAAAAATAGGGTCTTTGGGGGCAAGTTGTACTGAGGAAAACAGGTTCATGGGGTCGTAGGCGTCTGTAAATGGTTGAAAAGAAGGATTGATCTCAAAGAATTGGTGATTTTTGGACTAATGGCTGACTATCTTTAGATAAAAACGGCAAAATCAACGTTTATGTGAAATTCTCTGTGAAATTGTTTGCAGATGAAATGATAGCCGAGATGCCCCCAAAGTCCCCGAAACCAAGCCCCAAACCCCTAGCTTCCAGCCCCGAGATGGACCTGCCGCTAAACAGCACGCCTGAGGGGCTGGATCCGGCTAAGTTTGTGCGCTTCCCAGACTCACCATTTGAGCTGTATCAGCCATTTCCTCCGGCGGGGGATCAGCCCCAAGCCATTGATCTCTTAGTTGCCGGAATTGAGGACGGCCTGTCCTTTCAGACCTTATTGGGCGTAACAGGATCGGGTAAAACCTTCACCATGGCCAATGTGATTGCCCGTATGGGTCGGCCTGCCATCGTATTTGCCCCAAATAAGACTCTGGCTGCCCAACTATATAGCGAATTCAGGGAGTTTTTTCCGCGCAATGCAGTCGAATACTTCGTAAGTTATTACGACTACTACCAGCCAGAAGCGTATGTGCCGCATCGCGATCTTTTCATCGAAAAAGATTCGGCCATCAATGAGCACATTGAACAG
>JBIPON010000229.1:0-2752 GCA_044379065.1 Polynucleobacter sp.
ATCAGGCCGGCGATGCTGAAGGCCTGTGAAACCGAACTTATTCGGGTTCGGACGTGATAGTCTTCGGAAAGCTCGGCTGCCCAGGCATGATAGGGTAGCAATAGCATCGTGTAGCCCAGATAAACGAGCGCGACAGCTGCAAGGAAATAGACGATATCAATACCCGGCGAGGGCCGGAATAGCAGGTAGACCCCTGCCATCATTGTCAATGATCCAAAAATCAGCCACACCCGTCTGCGACCGATTTTGGGGCGCCAGCGATCGGAAACAATTCCTATAATCGGATCGGTAATGAAATCGGATAGGCGTGCTAGGATTAACGAAATCCCGATGAGCTGCAGAGCCAATTGCATCTGTCCAGAATAGAGCGGAGCCAGATAGATCGCGATCGGTAGCCCGATCATTCCAAGGGGCAATTGCACGGACCCAAAGGCAAGAATTCGCCACAAGCCTATCTGTTGCTGTTCACGACCGGATGCTGATGCCACTTATGCCCCCTTCCAAATTCGACTTTGCAAACCGTTTCTTGAACGACTTGTGCGATCGCTCCCCTTGAAATCCGATGATGTATCGGGTCCCATCATAAAGGAAAAATCGAATGGCCACCGTCAAGCACCAGCGCTTGACCGGTCATGAAATTGCTTTGCTTAGATGCAAGGTAAACCGCGATACCTTCCATGTCTGACAATTGTCCAATCTTGCCGGACGCTGCCCGGCGGCGACACCCGTCTTGAAAGGCTTTGGGCGTATTCAGCGACATTTCGGTCTCGATGAACCCGGGCAGGATTGCGTTAACCTGGATACCGCTGCGTCCCAGTTCGATTGCAAGCGATCGAACGAGCCCAGTCACGGCCGATTTGGTCAGGCAGTAGCCAGCGGAATTGGGTAGTCCAAGGAGTGCCGCCACCGAAGACGTGACAATCAACTTGCCCCCCGCTTTGCGGTTTTGCCAGTGACGCGTTGCAAGCTGAAATGTGTCTATCACGCTAAGGATATTGAGCTCGTTCGTGTCGAGCCAGGCTTGCCGATCCATATCAACGAACGCACCTCTAGCGCCCGCGCCACCTGCATTGGCAAAACAGCTGTCGATTTTTCCGAAAGCATTAATGGTGCGATCAAATGCCGCAGCGGTAGACGCCGGATCAGTCACGTCAGCTTCGAAGCTTTGGGCGTGGCCACCCATCGCAACCAGTTCAGCAACCGCCTCAGCATTCTTGGCTTCGTTTCGTCCCCACACTGCGATTTGCGCACCTGCCTTGGCTAGGCCTTTTGCCATAGCAAGGCCAAGTCCTCCATTGCCGCCCGTTACCAATGCTACGTGGCCGTTAAGATCGAAAAGATTGTGCATATTGTTCATTTGCCTGCCGATTTGTGATGAAGTTCCAACCCACGCGCCCAACGACGCTGAAATCCACGCCAGTAACCTGGCTGGTCCTTGCCCGCTGTGACGCCGCCCCATGTCTGACCAAAACTGCTGGGCCACTGACCTTGGTTTGCGAATGGTGTGGGTACTTCGAGATAGATACTTTTACTTTCTTCGGCCTTCAATTCAAGGTCAAGGAATGCTCCGATGAAATGCGCGTTTATCATTTCAATCCGTTCCTTGCGCCACACAGGGTCGGTAAGGAACTCAATCGTTGGAAAGTCAGCATCTGATGGGATTGTCACAGGATTTCCTGCAATGTTATGCGCGGCCTCGCGATAAACGAGAAGGTAACGGTCAGTGCCTTGCGCCGCATTGAAAAGCCGTTTTACCCCGCGCTCGTAATCAACAACATCGTCTTGATCGCCCGCCACAATGAGCAGCGGCATTCGCAGGCTGGCAAGCGCAGAATCCTGCCAGACCGCTGCGCCGGGCTGTCCACCCCAAGGGGCTATTGCTACCACAGCCTTGATTTTCGATGCCAGGGCGGGATCCGGAATAGGGAGTTGCGCACGCATAGCTGGCGATAACTGGGCAAAGGCTGGGGCCGCCGGATCAAGTGCCGCGCCGGCTGCGGTCAAGCTGCCATAACCGCCCATGGAGAAACCGAGGAGGCCGATTGCATTCGGATTAATCTTTTCGGCGATCTGTGGCGCCAGTTTTGCACCGAGGATCGTATTCAGCACCGCCCGTTGGTCCATTGTCCTGTTAATTAGAACCCCCGCGAACGAAGCCGCAAATGAAGCAATATCATTAAACGGCTGGTCCCGGTGATCGATTGAGGCAACCACATAGCCCCTTGATGCGAGCGTCTCTCCAAGGCGGCTCATATGCTCTGACCAGCCGCCATAGCCGTGAGACATGATAACCAATGGGAAGGTCTGCCCAGCGATCGGCTTGGCGTCAGCTACGGCGAGGCCGGTTTCTGCAATTTGGATTGGCTTTTGGCCAGGCAATGCACGACGATGATTGTAAACCACTCGGGTAGAAGAGCTATTAGGAACCGCAGGATACCAGAAGCGGACACCTATGGTGCGATCACCCGACGCAAGATGATCCATCCGCGTGCCGATGCCAAAAGCACCAAGCATTGCCAGTTCAGGCATTTCGGCCGAGTGGACTGCTGCCGGCTCTATCGGTTGTATTTGCCCTTGCGCTGCACCGGAAGAAATTGCGGCTATTAAGGTTGCAAGGGCTATGATCAGTCGCGGCATGATTGAGATGGTCCCGTTACTGCTTCGTCGAAGAGGCAGGCGAAGGGTTTACCTTCGCCTGCCCTGGCGGGAGGGGCGCCAGTCGATCGTTTCGGTCTACTTACTGGAAGCCGAC
>JBIPON010000071.1:0-8992 GCA_044379065.1 Polynucleobacter sp.
TGCCCTCAGGATGAAGCAGAATGCCTCCATGAATTCCCACGAAATCCGTATTTCGGTACGCACCCAGTACTTGCCGGAGCAGTCTGACCCCGATAACCGGCAATTTGCCTTTGCCTACACGGTCACGATTCGCAATATCGGCACTACCCCGGTGCAGCTCATTGCACGCCACTGGCACATCACCGATGGGGACAATGCCGTACAGGAGGTTCGTGGTTTAGGGGTTGTGGGGCAGCAGCCCCTATTGCGCACAGGCGAGCAGTTTGAATACACCAGCTGGGCTACTTTGCCTACGCCGGCGGGAACCATGCGCGGTGAATACTTCTGCGTTACGGAGGATGCCCACTTTTTTCAGGCGCCGATCGCCGAATTTGCCCTGGTGATGCCGCGCACCCTGCATTAAGGATGTTGGGACTTAGTCCTCTTTTCTGCCCTTACTGGTCCAAAAAACAATGAATAAAAGTAAGCACAAGGCAAGCAGGCCCTCGAGTACAAAAAGCAGCATGGGATATTGATCGAGTAAATTGGCAATCATGATGATGAATGGGTACCCTTTTTGTAAAGCCACGAAACAGCAATCGCTGCATCAGAGTCATCTTATCGCGATGTGCGCTCTAGTGCTAGTTTTGCTCGCGGGGTGCGCTACTCCACCCACACGAGCCCCGGGACAACGAGCGCCATCAATTGAGAGCAGCGCTCCTGCAACCAGCTTTAATAGCCCGATCGCCACATTTAGTCCAGTCGCATGGCAGCAAATACCCGGCTGGCAAGAAGATGATTTGAGTGCGGCTTGGTCTGCATGGCTTGAAAGCTGCAAAGCTATGGTGAAGCGCAATAGCACTCGTTCATGGAGCGGCGTTTGCGATCGCGCCAAAACCGTTTCTGGTTCGAATCCACAGGCAGTGCGACGCTATTTTGAGGATGCGTTTCAGGCCTACGCCATTCGGAGTAATTCCACTGGCAGTGAAACAGGCTTAGTGACGGGCTATTACGAGCCGATCATGAATGGCTCACGCGTTCGCACCTCGCGATATACCGTGCCCTTGTATGGCTATCCCGCAGCATGGAGCCGCAATAAACAAAATCCAGGACCAACACGCGCGGAGTTAATGGATTCGAATCTATTGCGAGGCTCAGAGCTGGTGTGGGTCGAAGATCCAGTCGCTGCAGCCTTCATGCAAATTCAGGGCTCGGGCAAAGTGAAATTAGATGATGGTACGGTCTTGCGTTTTGGCTTTGCTGGTACCAACGACCAACCATTTAAGTCGTTTGCACAATGGCTTTTAAATAAAGGCGAAATCACCCGCAGCCAAGCGACGATGCAGGGTATTCAGAGTTGGGCCAAGCGCAACCCCCGCCGCGTAGAAGAAATGCTTAATGCTAATCCGCGGTTTGTGTTCTTTAAAGAGTTACCAAGCAATGTCAGTCCCGATTTAGGTCCGATCGGCGCGCTGGGCGTGCCCTTAACGGCAGAGCGCAGCATTGCAGTCGACCTCAAAGCAATGCCGCTCGGAGCGCCGGTTTTCATTGCAACCACACGGCCTTTGAGTAAGCAAACCTTACGTCGCTTAGTGATGGCACAAGATACGGGGACGGCTATTGTGGGCGGCGTTCGTGCAGATTACTATTGGGGTACGGGCGATGCCGCTGGAGAGCTTGCCGGTAGGATGAAGCAAGATGGTCAGATGTGGTTACTATTACCGAAGTAAATGCGCGCAATGATGCGTGCAAAATCGCAATCGCTTGAAGGAAAAAATGCATTACGACACCATACTCACCGCCGTCGATGGCAAAGTAGCAACGGTTACCTTAAATCGCCCACAGGTTCTCAATGCCTTAAACGATGCCTTGATGGATGAGTTGGGCGCGGCCTTATTGGCATTTGATGCAGACGACCAGATTGGCTGCATCATTATTACGGGGAGCGAGAAAGCCTTCGCTGCTGGCGCAGACATTGCGAAGATGGCTGAGTATGGATTTCATGAAGTGTATCGACAGGACTTCATTACCCGCAATTGGGAAACCATTCGGAAAATTCGTAAGCCAGTGATTGCAGCGGTCAATGGCTATGCGCTTGGCGGCGGCTGTGAGCTTGCCATGATGTGCGACATGATTATTGCTGGCGATGGCGCTAAGTTTGGTCAGCCCGAAGTGAAATTAGGCATCTTGCCGGGCGCAGGTGGCACACAGCGCTTACCCAGAGCAGTCTCTAAATCCAAAGCAATGGACCTATGCCTTACTGGGCGCATGATGGATGCTCAAGAGGCCGAGCGCGCCGGTTTAGTAAGTCGTATTTTCCCCGCCGCAGAATTGCTCACCCAAGTGGGCGCGATTGCAAAAACCATTGCCGACATGCCGCTACTCACCACCATGATGGTGAAAGAAAGCATCAACGCAGCCTATGAGATGCCTTTAACTGAAGGCATTCGCTTTGAGCGTCGCCTCTTTCATAGCTGTTTTGGAACAAACGATCAAAAAGAAGGCATGGCCGCATTCATTGAAAAGCGACCACCACAATTTAAAAATTCGTAATCGAATTATTTACTGCGTTTAGGATTTGCCTAGAAATTTTTGCGCCAATGCAACCCAGTAATTCACCCCGATGGGGATCAATGCATCATTAAAGTCGTACGAGGGATTGTGCAGGTGACACGGCCCCATGCCATGACCGGTGCTGCGGTGATCGCCATCGCCGTTACCTAAAAACACATAGCATCCGGGTTTTTCTTGCAACATGAAGGCAAAGTCTTCTGCCCCCATGGTGGGATCAATTCGGACATTGACGTTTTCTGTGCCGACAAGATCCTGCATGACCCCGATGGCAAATTGCGTTTCCTGCTCATGGTTGATCGTAGGTGGGTAATTGCGTGTGAAGACAACATCAGCTTGGCAATCAAAACCTTCTGCAACATGCTGGGCAACTTCATTTAAGCGTCGCTCAATCAGGTCGAGCACCTCGTTGGTAAAGGTGCGAACTGTACCCCCAATCTGGGCGCTATCGGGAATGACATTGCTGGTCTCGCCCGCATGAAACTGCGTAACCGAGAGCACGGCGGCGTCGACGGGGCGCTTATTGCGGGTAATGATGCTTTGCAGTGCTGTGACTACATGAGCTCCGGCAAGAACGGGATCGGCGCTGTTGTGGGGTAAGGCGGCATGGCCGCCTTTGCCGCGAATGGTGATCGCGAACTCATTGCTTGATGCCATCATCGGCCCTGGAGTAACGCCAAAGTGACCTTCAGCTAAGCCGGGCCAATTGTGTAAGCCGAATACAGCATCGCATGGAAATTGTTTAAACAAACCATCTTTAATCATTTCGCGAGCACCACCACCTCCTTCTTCAGCCGGCTGGAAGATAAAAATGATCGAGCCAGCAAAGTTGCGGTGGGTTGAAAAGTAGTGTGCAGCGCCTAGCAAAATAGCGGTGTGCCCATCGTGACCGCAGGCATGCATTTTTCCGGCATGTTGCGATGCATGCGCAAACGCATTTTTTTCTTGTAGCGGTAGGGCGTCCATGTCGGCGCGCAAACCAATCATTTTTCCTGGGCCTGCCTCACCGTCAATACGGCCGACCACACCAGTCTTACCTAGGCCGCGCACAATCGGAATGCCCCAGCTCGTCAGTGCTTCTGCTACCAGTTCAGCCGTACGGATTTCCTCAAAGCGCAACTCGGGGTGGGCGTGGATGTCACGTCGAATGGCTTGTATGCTTGCCGCTGAATCGACGATTTCGGGAAGTAATCGCATACGACGATCTTATCTGAAAGGCAAATCACCTGCATATTGCAATGCAATACGGTATAAATCCTAAAAAATACGAATATTGCTACAGTACGGAAACAACATTGTGGAACCTATGTCAAACACTGCCCCATCGCTTCCTTGGCTTGCGCAATACCCATCTAGCGTGCCAGCGCAATTAGATTACAGTGCACATCATTCGGTGGTGGAAGTGCTGGAGGAGGCATTTACTACCTATGCTGACCGGACGGCGTTTTGGTGCATGGGCAAAGGCCTGAGCTACCGGGAGCTCGATACGGCATCAGTGCAATTTGCAGGCTACTTGCAAAGCATTGGTTTGAGTAAAGGTGCGCGCGTAGCGATTATGTTGCCCAATTTGCCGCAATACCCCGTTGCCTTATACGGAATTATGCGGGCAGGGTATGTGGTGGTCAGCATTAATCCACAGTACACCGCTCATGAATTGGAGTTTCAGTTACGCGATAGCGGTGCAGAAGCGATTGTATTTTTGGAACATTTTGGCAACACCCTAGAGCAAGCACTCCGCATTAATCCAGGGCTGCCAATCAAACATGCGTTTGTCAGTAGCATTGGTGAGTTTTTGGGTTGGCGTGGTCCTTGGCTGGACCGTTTTATTCGTACCTTTAAGCGTAAGGTGGAACCCTATACCTTGCCAGCAAATCTCAATTGCTTGCAACTTAAGCCAACGCTTGATTTGGGTAAGCGGGTGAAGTATCAAAAGCCCCTCCTGAGTGGGGATTCGATTGCCTTATTGCAATACACCGGCGGCACTACGGGCGTGAGTAAGGGCGCCATTTTGACGCACCGTAATTTGCTCGCCAATCTATTGCAAGTGGAAACCTGGCTAAGGCCAATTGAGAAGGTCAAGCCCATTAAGCAATGGAATTTTTTATGCGCACTGCCGCTGTATCACATCTTCGCATTTACTGGATGTGGACTTTTGGGCATGCGCTTGGGCGCAAAAATTATTTTAGTTCCGAATGCCCGTGATGTTCCCAATTTGGTCGGAATCTTAAAAGAGTTTCCAGAGATTAATTTTTTCCCCGGTGTAAATACCTTGTTTCAGGCCCTACTTAATAATGCTGATTTCGCTAAGTTGGATTTCTCGCAATGGGTGCTGACGATTGGTGGCGGTATGGCTGTACAAAAATCGGTCGCAGACCGCTGGAAAGCGCTCACCGGTGTTGCGATTGCTGAGGGTTATGGCCTTTCTGAAACAGCCCCCGTGGCCTGTTGCAATACTCCTTTGATCGAATCCTTTACTGGCGGCATTGGCTATCCACTCCCTGATACGGAGTTGTCGATTCGAGATGAATCAGGAGTGCCGTTGCCAGCAGGAGAGGTGGGGGAGATTTACATCCGTGGTCCGCAAGTGATGCAGGGGTATTGGAATCAGCCAGAAGAAACCGCGAATGCCATTACAGCAGATGGGTTCTTTAAGTCGGGCGATATTGGCGTGATGGACTCGACGGGATTTTTCCGCATCGTCGATCGTAAAAAAGACATGATTACGGTTGCCGGATTTAAGGTATATCCGAATGAAGTAGAGGATGTCGTTGCATCAATACCCGGCGTATTGGAATGCGCTGTTGTCGGTATCGAGTCCGCATCGGGCGAGCTCGTTAAGTTGTTTGTTGTATCTGACGACCCTGATTTGACTGCGGAGCGGATTATGGCGGTATGCGTAGAGCAGCTCAGCCCATACAAGCGCCCGAGTGCAATCGAGTTTACGGAGAGTCTGCCTAAAAATAACGTCGGAAAGATACTGCGGCGCGTACTACGCGATCAAGCGCGCAATGCGGTCTGAGTCAAGCGCATCGGCTGCAAACTGCATTGCTGCTAAGGGGTAAGCTTGATTGCTTTGGTGGCGACACTCCGCAGAAAGTGTATTCACAATACCTAAGAGTGGCGCCTGAATACGTGCCCGCAGTGTGTCGATATTCTCGTGCAAGTAGGGCATATCTGCATCAATCGTGTTGGCCACCCACCCGGCAAGCGTGAGGCCACGCTGGGCAATTGCTGCAACGGTTAGTAGGGCATGATTAATGCAGCCCAGGCGCAGCCCAACTACTAGGATGACCGGCATTTGTAGGGCTTCTGCCAAATCCCCTAAATCTTGCTGTTCATTAATTGGTACCAAAAAGCCGCCCGCACCTTCGACTACAGTCCAGTCGGCCTTTGCGCTGATTGCTTGATACGCTGAGAGCATGGTGGATAACTCAAGCGCGACGCCCATCGATTTCGCTACTAAGTGGGGCGCGGCTGGGGTTGGTAAGACATAAGGGCATAGATCATTTGCATTCCCCGGATAGCCCGATGCTAATTTGAGTGATTCCAGATCTTCGTTCACTGTAATGCCAGCGGGCGACTGACTTGTTCCAGCAACCACGGGTTTAAATCCCATGACCGTTTGATTGGGCGCAAGCGCTTTGATTTTGAGAATTAGCGCAGAAGCAACCAGTGTCTTACCGACTTCGGTATCGGTACCGGTAATAAAAAATCCACGATTACGCAATTGACTCATACTGCTTTGGTTTCGCTAGAGGTATAAACGAGGACTTCTATTTTTTGTAGCTCGGCAATGAGTTCGCGCACTGCCTGGATACTATGATTGGCCGAGAAAGTAATCCGCAGGCGCGCGCTGCCTTCTGGGACGGTCGGTGGACGTATCGCCGGAATCCAATAACCTGCTGCGTCTAATTGTTGTGATGCCAATAGCGCCGCGGCATTACTGCCCAATACCAGTGGCTGAATGGGGGTCATCGACGAACTCATGTGCCAGTGCTTAAGTTGTAATTCTTGGTGCCAAATAGCAATCAATTGATTTAAGTGGGCGCGTCTTGCTTGACCTTCATCACCTTCAATTAGATGCAAGCTTGCCAGCACAGTATGCGCAATGGCGGGAGGAGTGGCGGTACTGTAAATGTACGGCCGCCCTTTTTGAATCAGACACTCCATCAGTGTTTTGTGGGCACAGACAAAGGCGCCACTGACGCCAGCAGCTTTACCGAGGGTGCCAATATAGACAATGCGATCCGATTGGATTTGGCAGTGCTCCAAAATCCCATGACCGTATTTTCCAAGCACACCAAAGCCATGGGCATCATCGACAATGAGTAGAACATCGTGGGCTTCTGCAATCGATAGCAAATCAGCTACCGGAGCCAAGTCTCCATCCATACTAAAGACACCGTCTGTCACAATCAATTTGTGCGCCGATGAATCCGCTTGCAGCATTTTGTTTAAATCAGCCAGCTTCGTATGATCAAATAAATGAACGCTTGCTTTTGTCTGCGCCGCTGCCAGTTTGACGCCATCGATGAGGGATGCATGATTTAGCTTGGCGGAATAGATACTAATGCCAGCATTCTGTTTTGTTGCTTGTAAACCCAATCCCGCTAGCGCAGTAATTGCGGTGATATTGGCAAGGTAGCCTGTGCAAAAGAAGAGCGCGCGCACATCGTCGATATGTTTCTGTTGTGTGCGAGCTAATTCCGTTTCAAGTAAGTCATGTGCCACGCTATGGCCGCTGATGAGGTGGGATGCGCCACTACCAACACCATAACGCTTTGCGCCTTCAGCCATCGCTGCGACAAGCCGTGGGTGATTAGCAAAACCCAGGTAATCATTGCTGCAAAATGCCTTCAGTGGGCGACCCCCTACCGTGACTTCGACATCGCAAGGGCTTTGCGTTTGCTTGAGGCGACGTCGCAACAATGTAGCGTCCAATGTATCCAGCTGTTGCTGCGCAAGCGCAAGGGCAGTGAACGGAGTTGTGCTGGACTTCATGGTTTTTGTGCGTGCAAGACGTCTTCCACTACTCGCTGAATGCGCTGACCCATTTCCATAGTTTCATCGGCGCTGAGTATGTAGGGTGGCATGACGTAGACAGTCGAGCCAATGGGCCTTACCAAAACACCTTCCTCAATACCGCGTGTAAAGACTTCACGTGCAAAGGTGCCTGGCTTATTTAACGCACCGTTGGCAACATCAAAAGCCAAAATCATGCCTTGTTGCCTGAGGTGCTCAATGCGCTTATTTGATTTTGTCCACGCAAATGCAGATGCCAGATCGTGCGCGCGTTGTAGATTACGCCCCAAAACATTTTCTGCTGCAAAAAGATCAAGGCAGGCTAGCGCAGCAGCGCAAGCTAAGGGGTTGCCGGTGTAAGAGTGGGAATGTAAAAATCCGCGAGCCGTATCATCCGAATAAAAGGCTTGATAAATAGCGTCAGTCGTTAGGCATAGTGATAGCGGTAAATAGCCGCCGCTAATTCCTTTGGAGAGAGTGATGAAGTCAGGCCAAATATCCGCATGTTCACAAGCAAAGAACTTGCCCGTTCTGCCGCATCCCACGGCAATTTCGTCGGCAATCAGGTGAATGCCATACTGATCACATAGCGCACGGGCACGCTGAAGATAGACTGGGGAGTGCATCGCCATTTGCCCTGCGCATTGCACCAGAGGCTCGAGTATGAGGGCAGCAATATGATGGTGTTCCCGTTGCAGCAGCATTTCTAATTCATGCGCGGCGCGCAGTGCCACTTCGGTGGCTGATTCCCCATCTTGCGCTTGACGACTGTCAGGCGACATCACGGTGAACACATCCGACAGCAGTGATCCGTACGCAGTGCGAAACAAAGGTACATCGGTTACAGCTAAAGCCCCTAGGGTTTCGCCATGGTAACTATTTTGCAAACAGACGAAGCGTGATTTCTCAGGCTTGCCGGAAAGTTGCCAATAGTGATGACTCATCTTTAAAGCAATCTCAACGGCAGAGGCGCCGTCTGATGCGTAAAAAGCATGGCCTAAGCGATGCTGCGTTAAAGCGGAGAGGCGCTCCGAGAGCTCAATGACGGGTTGGTGTGTAAAACCCGCCAGCATCACGTGTTCTATTTTTTCGAGTTGAGCCTGAATGCGGTGATTAATAAACGGGTTGGAATGCCCAAATAAATTGGTCCACCAAGAGCTGATGCAATCCAGAATGGGCTTGTCTTGATCGTCATACAGCCAAGCACCCTTCCCTCGAGCTATCGTCACCAGGGGCATGTGCTCATGGTGCTTCATTTGTGTGCACGGGTGCCATACCGACGCAAGACTGCGCAAAATCCACTCGTCTGTTTGCTTTGGCTGGCTTACCGATGTCGTCATGAGTGATATTTGACCATTAGTTTTCGGCTTGAAGTGGATTCATCTGTTATGTTTATGGCTTATTCCCACCTTTTTTGGAA
>JBIPON010000245.1:0-2717 GCA_044379065.1 Polynucleobacter sp.
AATTGTCACAGCAGGTGCAACTATTGGATTTTTATTGTGGAACAAATCTCCAGCAAAGATTTATATGGGAGATGCTGGTGCTTTGTTCTTAGGAATCATTATTTCAGTGGCGACAATTAGATTAAATCCAGGGATTGAGCCAACCTGGAAATCCTTAACAATCCCAGTCATTTTGTTGGCCGTGCCATTGCTTGATACATGCGTTGCCGTGTTCTCTCGCATTTCTCGACGAGTCTCTCCATTAACCGGAGGCAAGGATCATCTCTCTCATCGTTTAGTGCGCGCTGGTCTTACTAGACCAATGGCGGCTATTGCCCTGTGGGCGGCATCAGGAGTGTGCGCAGTTATTGCTGTTCTTGTGTATAAAAACCCAGGTGCTCTTGGATCCTTATTAATCAATGTATTTGCAGCAGGCTGGTTACTGGCTTTGGTGCTATTTCTTCGCACAAAATCCCACTAAATGCGTCCTTAAGGGGCTACAACCATCTGTGTAAAGGGTTTCAATATTTGAGCTGAGAACTTCTTGGTGGCTGCTATTGAGAATCTATAGGTATGTTTACCAGCAGTTTGGTTCTTAATCTTTATAACAAATGTAACGTACTTTTTCATTGATCCATTTGGATCTGCAACAGGTTTGGCCGTTTGGATATTTACCCACTTGCCTCCTTTTAATTCTTGCAAAGTTAAGTTACCTAAGCCTGGATACCAATAACCGGTTTCAACGTTCCATTGATATCCAACAAAACATTGTTTGTTTGTACATTTAGTTGTTTCAGGTTCGTAAGTAATTTCAGTGCCACCATCGGTATAGCCCAAGTCGTCAGTTCCAGATAGTTGGGCGGAAAATTTCTGATTGCGAGCTATATTTGTGATCTTAAATACGATGTTGCCATTACTTTTAAACATTGATGAGATCTTCCCTGATGATAAATTCTCTAGTACGTATGTATTTTTTTCAGAACCTGGATCAACAATCAAAAAGAAAGAAGTCCGAGGATCGGTGCCCGTATCAGTGCCGGATTCAATCTCAGTGTAAGGCTTTCTAATTTGGAAGTAGCTAGATGTAAGTGATGCAGTAGTCGTTGATGTTGATAGACCAGCGTAATCAGTAGCAATGAGCCTGAATGTAAATGTGTCAGGCTTAGTAGTCTTAAATGCATATGACTTAATGCCATTTAGCATTGGTTGATCAACTTGACCTACGATTTGACCATTAACTTCGACCTCAATTGTTTTGATCAATCGGTTATCCGTTATGTTGTCAAGTGGAATGTCAGCGGTGGGGTACTCCCAGTCATTGAGATTATTCTTGAAAATAATTCCTGGTCTACGGTAATCATCACCATCATCAATCCTTGTAGAACTCCACATTGGGCGGAGCCCCGAAACTATTGGTGGTTCTTTATCCGGCGACCTCTCAACACGGACAGTTGCGCCCGTATTTGGATCGGCGCTCAAAAATGTGATTGTTGACCCGTCGCTGAGCGTAAATACTGTGCCTATCGGCTGAACTTGATCGGCTGTAAAAGCAGAAACAATAAGAGCTGTCCCATTAACTTGATATTGAACATGAGTTGGTTGCGAGTCTTTAAATTGCGTTCCTTTGATTGGCAGCATTCTTAATTGCAAACCATGTGAAGGCGTGTTGGTATAGAAACTACCACTTGGGGTAGAAATCTTAGATTGTGAAAGCGAAGAATCATTTCCAATCGCCGGTCTGTACTCAACAGAATAGGTTAGCTCGCTACCGATAGGAATGTACAAAACCTTTGGAAGATTAATCCCTTTGGAATAAGCAGGTGCAAGTTTGTAATCACCTGATACCGGAGCAAAAGCCTTACTCTCTTTTGGCAAGGTTTTTAACTTATCTAGTTCTGTTGCAGAAAATCTTGAGATCATTGGATTAGTTACATACTTACTTATATATGTACCCATGACAGAAGAAAAGTCACCATATTCGCGATGCTCACACACGATTGGTAATTGTGTAGTGCAAACTGCTGAATTAGCATGGCTAATACCAAGGCTATGACCTAGCTCGTGAGCTAGTACCCCAGGACCATTCCTATCGAGAGCCCAATTGCCATTCATTATTATGTAGTTTCCACCAAGGACCGCTTGGCCAGCAAAACTCACGGCAGATGATTTTGCAATCACCCCAACAAGAATTGCTTTATCAAAACCTGGATCGGCTACAGGGGTCAACCCTGTAGCTTTTTGAATATCATCTGAGGAGAGTGTGACCTTCTCTGGAAAACTAACTGGGTGGAGTTTGCGAAATGTAAATCGAATCTGCCCACCTGTCGCGTCATTGTATGCGGCATCGACCTGTGCGACTATTTGTCGGGATACTTCTTCAGTAACTTCCATCGTAACTTTTGAGTTAGCTATTGAAACGACATCGATTTGGTAATTGCGGATTGGGTCGGCAGCTTGTGCACCACTGGCAAGAAATATCGAAATGAAAATGGCGATGAAAAGCGACTTAACACTGGTGCGTCTGTGGATCATCGCTATCCCCGGCTTCTCATTACTTTGGATTGGCCCATAAAATACTTGGGATATTGGTGTGTGGCTAGTGTTCGGGTATCCGATACCATTACGCCTCGCAGGTAATACTGCAGTGGGGCCTATAGCTCAGTCGGTAGAGCAACGGACTTTTAATCCGTGGGTCGACGGTTCGAGCCCGTCTGGGCCCACAGCCATAAATTGTTTTT
>JBIPON010000234.1:0-2700 GCA_044379065.1 Polynucleobacter sp.
TCGTCGCCTTCGGTGATAACCACGGCGACATGGCTGACGAGAACGCCGTCGAGGCCCTGGTCGAGTTCATCAAGGACTACAAGCCGACCGTGCGCGTCCACCTCGGCGACTGCTTCGACTTCCGATCCCTGCGCCGTGGAGCCGGGCAGGATGCCGAAGGCGCTGAGTCCCTCATCTCCGACATCGAGGCCGGTGAAGCCTTCCTCGAGCGAACCAAGCCCACCGTCTACCTGATGGGCAACCACGAGCACCGGGCCCAAGCCCTCCAGCATACCTCCGGCTCCGCCCTGGTCCGTGACTACTGCGCCGACCTCGAGGCCCGCATCAAGACCGCCGCGAAGAGCTGCGGAGCCAAGACCATCCTCCCCTACCACGCCGAGAAGGGCGTCTACCGTCTCGGTCAGGTCGCCTTTATCCACGGCTACGCTCACGGCCTGAACGCCACCGCCGAGCAGGGCAAGCACTACGCCGACCGCGGCGGCGCTCTGATCCACGGCCACACGCACACGCTCGCCCAGGTCAACCTGACCAAGGCCGAGGGCGGCGCCGCTTTCTCCGCTGGATGCCTATGTCAGAAGGATGCCATGGCCTACGCGTCGCACAGACTGGCGACAAGCCGTTGGGGGTCAGGATTTGCGGCCGGGTGGACGGACGGCAAGGACTGGAAGGTCTGGCTCGTCCACCGTGTCGGCTCCCGCTGGGTCTGGACAACTGACCTCAAGGTCTTCACCCCGAAGGCCCGATGAAGCGCTTCGACGCCCACGCCCTCGTCGCCGCGATCAACGCCGACGACACCCCTGAAGGCTGGCACAAGACCACGGAAGTCGTCCGCCTCTTAGGCTACAAGACCCGGGCCGGTGTCGCCCTGCCTCTCGCCCGCATCGTCAAGGCTGGCTACGCCGAGCAGAAAACCATCCGCCGAGGCCGATTCATCTATCGGCTGTCGCCCAGGTTCAAGACTTGGGCCGCCGCCAAGGCCGCAGCTGAAGCCCTCGAGAAGTTCAAGGCCCCCAAGGGATGGGTCACCCTCTCCGAGTATGCCCACAAGCACCGGCGCACCGTCCGCGGCGTGCAATACCGCATCGACGGCATGGCCCTGCCTGTCCGCATCCTCCGCAACCCGCGGAGCGTCTCCTACTACCGCCAGTCAGACCTCGACCGTGCCTGTCGTTAAAGCAACTTGACCACGGGCACCCACGCCCACAAACCCCAACCCCTCTCTTCCATGATCCCGCCGAATAACGTCGCCGCGGAACGCCACCTCCTCGGCGTCCTCCTACGCGAAGCCGCCCACCTACCGGGCGACCTCCAGCCTTCCGACTTCTTTGAGCCAGCCCATCAAGACATCGCCGCCGCCATGCTCTCGCTGGCCGTGGACGGAATCGCCCCTGACGAGCTGACGGTCAGCCAGCGCCTACGCCAGGTCAACAGCCCGGTGACCGAGGCCACCGTCTCGCTCCTAGTCAGTGACGCAGGCCAAGCGGCCTTCCGCCTTGAGCACGCCGACATGATCGCGGACGCGGCCATCCTCCGCCGTGCCCTCGTCGCCGCCGAACAGGCCACCGACCCCGACACCCTGCTCGACCATTATGCCACCATCGCCGAGACGCGCAAGGGGCGGAAGGCAAAGCACGGCCCGCAGCGCATGGACTTCGACGCACTCATCTCGGCTGACCGAAAGAACGACCCCAACTGCATCCTCGGCAATCACCGCTGGCTCTGCAAGGGCGGCTCACTCCTGATCGTCGGCCAGTCCGGCACGGGTAAGTCGTCCCTGATGATGCAGGCCGCCGTCCACTGGTGCATCGGCAAGGACTTCTTCGGCATCAAGCCTGTCCGCCCACTGAGGGCCATCGTGCTTCAGGCTGAGAACGATTTTTTGGACGTAGGGGAGGCCTTGCAGGACGTCATCGCCGGGGCATACCTCGACAGCGACGAACGCTCTCAGCTGCGGGAACACCTCGCCATCTTCCGCGACACCGTGAGCACCGGCACGACCTTTACCTCGGCCCTACGTGACCTTATCATCGAGCACAAGGCCGACATCGTCTTCGTCGACCCTCTGCTATCCTTCGCGGGCATCGACGTCTCCGATCAGGAGCAGGCGTCCAAGTTCCTACGCCATGACCTCGCCCCCATCCTCCTCGAGACAGGCGCCGTCCTCGTGGCCATGCACCACACCGGGAAGCCCAAGGCCGCCTCCGACAAGGAAGGCCACACCGTCGCCGACCTAGCCTACGCGGGCCTCGGCTCCTCCGAGTTCACCAACTGGTTCCGCGAGGTCGCCGTCCTCTTCCGATGCCAGGGCGAAGAGCCGATCTACAAGTTCGGCCTGACCAAGCGCCGTGGCCGTGCCGGTCTCAAGGACCACGCCAACCAGTTCAAGGGCGAGATTTACATCCGCCACGCCGCCGAGAAGGGGGTCATCCGCTGGGAATACAGCCAGCCCCCCTCCGAAAGCCTACCCGACAACGCCCCAAGGCATAGCGATTCCAGCCCCTCCAAGGGGTCGCCAAGGCGTTTTAAGGTCAACTGAGGGTCAACACCCGTACCCCCACCTTTAGTCCAATGTTAAATCCCTTCTCAACTTCCAACTCAACTTCCGTCCCTGTACTACGTACAAGGGTGACTCTAGTCTCACCCCTTGTCGCTGACGCTCGGGGTTCGACCGAGTCTCTGGCGAGGCCGCAAGTCTAACGC
>JBIPON010000072.1:0-8850 GCA_044379065.1 Polynucleobacter sp.
TTCTAGGCAATGCAACTGAACTCGATCTGGATGGTGCGGGGCGTATTTTAATAAGCCCTGAACTGCGATCCGCTGCAGGTATTCAGCGTGAAGTCATTCTGCTTGGTATGGGTAGTCACCTTGAGTTGTGGGATGCAGCAACGTACGCAACAAAAGAGCAGGCCGCAATGATGCAAGGTGTGCCGGACGCCCTCAAACAATTTACTTTTTAATGACAGGGCCGCATGAATCAGACTCATCGCCCAGTCTTACTGGCCGAGGCGGTAACTGCTCTATTGGAAAGCCCTTTATTGCAAGCAGAATCGTCCGAGAAATCAATTGTGATCGACGGCACCTTTGGGCGCGGGGGTCATACGCGAGCACTCTTAGGGGCGATGCGATCCGATGCACAGTTGATTGCATTCGACAAGGATGTGCAAGCGATTGCAGAGGCAAAAAAAATAAAGGACTCGCGTTTTCAGATTGTTCACAGCAGCTTCGCCAGTATGGCGCAGCATGCCGAGCCCGCATCAGTAGCGGGAGTACTACTCGATTTGGGTATCAGCTCGCCACAGGTCGACGAGGCCGATCGAGGGTTTTCATTTCGTCGCGATGGGCCGCTTGATATGCGTATGAATACCACGACTGGATTGACTGCGGCACAGTGGCTTAATCAAGCAAGCGTCGATGATATTGCGCACGTGATTAAAACTTACGGGGAAGAGCGCTTCGCCTTGCCGATTGCGAAAGCGATCTTTGCGCGCCGTGAATTGGATCAGCCCCTAGCAACCACTATGGAGTTAGCTAACTTAGTTGCCGGCGTTGTTAAAAAACGCGAGCCAGGACAAGATCCAGCAACGCGGACATTTCAAGCGCTGCGGATCTTCATCAATAAAGAATTGGATGACTTAGCCATCGGGCTTCAAGCAGCCTTGGATTTACTCAAGCCGGGCGGACGCTTAGTTGTCATTAGCTTTCACTCCTTAGAGGACCGCATCGTCAAGCAGTTTATGCAAATGCACTCCGCAGTCGAGGTGCCACGCGGTTTGCCAATTCGGGCAAAAGATTTGCCCCAAGGCGAATTGGAGCTTATATCTAGAGTTAAGCCAAGTAGCGTTGAAGTCAGCGACAACCCACGCGCACGTTCGGCGGTAATGCGCGTAGCACAAAAACGCAGCGCAGAAGGTGGCCTCATTTACCGACGACAGGTAAGTCAATGAATCGCGCCACCCTGACCTTACTAGCCTTGCTATTAATTTGCGCGCTCTCGCTCGTATCAGCACAGCAGCGTGGCCGTAAGTTGGTAACTGCAATTGAGCGCGCGCAAATAGAAGAACGCAAACTCAATCAAGAGTGGCTTCGACTTGAATACGAGCAGCGTAACTTATCGAAATCGGCGCGGATTCGGGATGCAGCTCGCAATCAACTCAATATGATCCCCATCGCTCCCAATCGAACCATTTATCTGCGAGAAGATCGGTGAAGCGAGTCGGATTCTCAACCACGCCCAATTTAGTCTTACGTCTGCCGATGTGGCGGTCGCGCTTAATGTTATTCATGTTATTCGTTGCGTTTGCCGCCCTTGTGCTACGTGCTCTTTGGATTCAGGGGCCTGGCAATGCCTTCTATGAGGCCAAAGCAGTTAAGGGAACGCAGCGCGAACTCGAGATGTCTGCCAGCCGCGGCAAAATATTAGATCGGAATGGCCAGGTGATTGCAACTAGCCTTGAGGCAAAGGCAGTGATTGCCTATAACGATACGATTCCAAAAGATCTATCCGATGAAAAAATTAAGCAGCTTGCAGCTTTGCTCGATATGCGTGAAGTCGATGTTAGAAAAAAGTTAAAAGACGAGCGTAACCAAGTTTTCTTAAAGCGCCAAGTTGATCCAGTGATAGCGCAAAAAATCCGTAAGTTAGAAATTCCAGGTATTGGTTTAAACAATGAATTTCGTCGCTTTTACCCAGAAGGCGAAGCAATGGCGCACGTTGTTGGCTTCACCAATGTAGAAGACCGTGGGCAAGAGGGAATGGAGTTATCGCGTGAAAACGATTTAGCCGCAAGCACAGGTAAACGACGTGTTGTGGTTGATCGCCTCGGGCGCATCGTCGAAGATATGGGCGTTTTGCAGTTACCGCAAAACGGTAAGGATTTGAAACTCTCGGTGGACAGCAAGATTCAGTACATTGCCTACAACGCATTAAAAGATGCAGTTGAAAAGCATCGCGCCAAAGCAGCGGGCGCAGTTGTCATTAATGTGCAGACGGGTGAAATTTTAGCCCTTGCGAATTGGCCAAGCTATAACCCAAATGATCGCAAGATATTAAGTGGCGAACAGTTACGTAATCGTGTGATGACCGACACCTTTGAGCCAGGCTCAACCATTAAGCCATTTACGGTTGCTCTGGCGATGGAAAAGGGACAAGTGAATCCCAATACGGTAATGACCATCGGCGCAAAGTATTTGGTTGGACCAAAACCGATTACCGACACACACACTTATCCAACACTGACGGTGGCAGAAGTTATCCAAAAATCAAGCAATATTGGCACCTCAAAGTTAGCAATGAATATGCCGGCCAGTGAAATGTGGGACTTATTCACTGCCGTTGGATTTGGACAGGCGCCAAAGGTTGGATTTCCGGGTGCCGTTGCGGGCCGAGTACATCCCCATCAAAAATGGATGCCAACGGATCAAGCACGGATTGCTTTCGGTTATGGCATATCGACCTCACTTTTTCAGATGGCTCGTGCCTATACCATCTTCGCTCGCGATGGCGAGTTGGTTCCAGTCACAATAGAACATAGCCCTGATTACAAACCGGGTACACGCGTTATCTCAGCAAAAACGGCAATCGAGATGCGTAGCATGCTGGAATCAGTTACCGAGCAGGGCGGTACTGCACTGAAAGCCCATGCTGAGGGATACCGTGTGGGTGGAAAAACAGGCACAGCCCATAAGGTTGCTGGCAAAGGGTATGCAAGCAATAAGTATCTAGCTTATTTCACGGGTATTGCGCCGATAAGTGCCCCGCGTATTGTGGTGGCGGTAATGGTCGATGAGCCAACTGCAAATGGTTACTTTGGCGGTCAAGTTGCGGCGCCTATTTTTTCAACCATCGTTTCTGAAACGCTTCGTGCAATGAATGTGGCGCCGGATAGCGTGGTTAAAAATATGGTTCAGCGGGATGATGCGATTAATCCCGGTTCAGCAGCGCCAATTCAACGAGTCGTATTAACGCAATGATGGCTACTCTGATTAAGCCAGAACAAGCCATAGATCACCTGCGGCGATTGGCTTTGCCAACTGCGCGCATCGTTAGCGATACACGGCAAATCAAGGTGGGTGATATCTTTCTTGCTTATCGCGTTGGGCATGGTACAGCCATACAGGATAGCCGCCCTTATATTGCAGAGGCTTTAGAAGCGGGGGTCGCTGCGGTTATCTATGACCCAAGAGATTTAGAAGAAATTCCAGCTCTGAATGATCCGCGGTGTTTTGCGCTAGAGAATTTATCGACCCATGCAGGGCCAATTTGTTCCGAATGGTATGGCAAGCCGAGCAGTCAAATGATGGTGTTTGGGGTAACTGGAACAAATGGGAAAACGAGTATCACGCAATGGCTCTCTCATGCCTTAGATCGCACTAAGTCGCGCGCGGCTGTAATTGGCACCTTAGGTATTGGTTTTCCAGGGCATTTAGAGGCAAGCGGATACACCACGCCAAATGCTGCGCGCTTACAAACCGAACTCAAAGCACTTTTGGATTCCAATGCAAAGCACATTGCCATGGAGGTTTCTTCGCATGCGCTAGAGCAGGGGCGCGTTCATGGCGTCCAATTCACCACCGCTGTGTTTTCCAACTTGAGTCAAGATCACTTGGATTATCACGGCAGTATGGCCGAATACGCAGCAGTCAAATTTCGTTTGTTTCAGTTCCCCGGTTTACAGAATGCAGTCATTAACCTGGAAGATCCTTTGGGTCGTGAATTAGCCATGCAGTTATTGGCAAAGACAGGCGTCCAAGTATGGGGCTATGCGGTTGACCGCAAGGCCTTTGCCGGCTTTGAAAAGTTCGGTAAGCGACTGCATGCTATTTTTTCCAGCGATATGCAGTTTAAAGATTATGGCTATCAAGGCGTATTGGAATGGCAAGACCATGGCAGGACTGAAGTCAGTATTCCGGTTGTGGGGGACTTTAATCTGAGTAATTGCCT
This sequence comes from Polynucleobacter sp., assembly GCA_044379065.1. Lineage (GTDB taxonomy): Bacteria > Pseudomonadota > Gammaproteobacteria > Burkholderiales > Burkholderiaceae > Polynucleobacter. The sequence goes on from JBIPON010000072.1 coordinate 4,196, forward strand.
TGCAGTCTGGACTTGCCTATTGGCTAGTGGCATGGATGTGCTTGAGGCAGGTAAGCGCATGGCACTCTTAAAGCCAGTCAGCGGAAGAATGGAAATGGTACTCGGTAATTCGCGCAGCACTGGGCCATTGGTTATTGTTGACTATGCCCATACCCCAGATGCACTAGAAAAGGTATTGAGTACATTGCGCCCCATCGCAAGCAAGCGAGCTGGAAAGCTGTGGTGCATTTTTGGTTGTGGCGGTAATCGCGATGCGAGTAAGCGACCGCTCATGGGCCAGATTGCGGCAGAGTTAGCTGACCATACTATTCTTACCAGCGATAACCCACGCTCCGAGAATCCAGAAAAAATCAGCGCCGATATTCAAGCGGGAATGGGTAATAGCAAGTCAGTGCAAGTCATCCTAGATCGGGCTGCAGCGATCCTTAGCGGAGTTCGGCACGCAGAGTCCAATGATGTTGTATTGATTGCAGGCAAAGGCCACGAAACAAGCCAAGAGATTAATGGCAGAAAAGTAGATTTTTCAGATCAAGAACATGTTTTATTGGCCAGTGGAGGCTCCGTCTAATGGCGATGACTACCTTGGGCCAAATTCATGCATTTTTACCGTCCAGTAAATTGATCAATATTTCTGAAGTGGCCGCACAAAGCCATCCAATTGATTCCATTTCTACTGATAGTAGGGCAATTGAAAGTGGGTCGCTCTTTATTGCACTCAAAGGCGAGCGCTTTGATGCACATCAATTCCTAGATGCGGTTAGTACTGCCGGGGCAAGTGCTGCGCTGATTGATGATGAGCAGGCATGCCCAAATCAGCTTCCCGCAGTATGCGTTGCCGATACACGAATGGGCTTAGGTGACTTTGCTGCAGCGTGGCGACAGCAATTTACATTACCGCTCGTGGTGGTGACGGGTAGTAACGGCAAGACTACCGTGAAAGAGATGATCGCAGCTATCTTTAATGCGGCTGTAGGTAAAGAAGCAACTCTGGTTACGTCTGGCAATTTGAATAACGATATTGGGCTACCGCTGACGGTATTACGTTTGCGTGAACACCATCGATTAGCCGTGATTGAACTCGGAATGAATCATCCTGGTGAGACAGCCTACCTCGCTAATATCGCCAAGCCAACAATTGCGCTCATCAACAACGCCCAGCGGGAACACCAAGAATTTATGGAGACCGTTGATGCGGTTGCCCATGAGCATGCGGATGCAATCGCGTCGTTGCCGGCAGATGGCATTGCAGTTTTTCCAGCAGATAGCCCATTCAGTACCGATTGGCACAAAAAAGCCAATGGGCGCCGCTTCATTGATTTTGCGCTCAATGGCCCTGCAGCAGTGAGCGGCATTCTCCTGAAGGACGGTACGCTTGAAATAAAAACAAGCGAAGGCATTATTCAAGTAAAACTTTCCGTGCTCGGTGAGCACAATTTGCGTAATGCACTTGCCGCCACGGCTGTAGCCTTAGCTGCAAAGTTAGATCTAGAGGCAATCCGCCTTGGATTGGAATCATTTCAAGCGGTCAGTGGCCGAATGATGGCAAACCAATTGGGCGCTTGCCTCTTGATTGATGACAGCTATAACGCCAACCCTGACTCAGTTCGTGCGGCAATTGATGCCCTCAGTCAAGCTAACCAAAAGACCTGTTTGGTACTGGGTGACATGGGTGAAGTGGGGTCAAAGGGTCCGGAATTTCATTATGAAGTAGGAGCGTATGCCGCCGAGCGCGGCATTGCACACTTATGGGCGCTAGGAGATCAAACACAAGCTTCAGTACGCGGTTTTAATGAATTCAATGGACGCACGGGAAGTAATAACGCAGCGATCCATTTTGAAACCATCGAAGCATTAAACGCACGCGTAGCGACAGTGACTGAATTGTTTGCTGAAGGCGCCTCAGTAACTCGGCCCTATGCAGTGTTAGTAAAAGGATCGCGTTTTATGCGCATGGAACGAGTAGTGGCGGCGTTAAAAGATACGCTGGCGGAGGTTAAAGCATGCTCTTAATCTTGGCGCAGTGGTTACAAGACGATTACAGTTTTTTCCGGGTATTTAATTACATCACCTTCCGCGCAGTGATGGCGACATTAACTGCCTTGTTGATTGGCCTTATTTGCGGTCCTTGGGTTATTCGGAGGCTGACAGAGTTAAAAATGGGCCAGGCAGTCCGCACTGATGGACCACAAACGCATTTAGTCAAATCCGGAACCCCAACCATGGGCGGCGTGCTTATTCTGATTGGCATATTTACCTCATGTGTTTTGTGGGCTGACCTTACCAATCGATTTATTTGGATTGTGATGCTGGTCACCTTTGGCTTTGGCTTGATCGGTTGGGTTGATGATTATCGTAAAGTTGCGCGTAAAGATCCCAAAGGAATGGCGTCACGCGAAAAGTTTTTCTGGCAAACCGTGATTGGATTGTTTGCGGCGATTTATCTAGCTTTCTCTGTGTCTGAGGTCAACAACTTAAAAGTACTGCAATTATTCATTGACTGGGTACAGAGCGGTTTTTCATTAGACCTGCCAGCCAAGTCAAACCTCTATCTTCCGTTTGTGAAAGAAGTTAGCTATCCACTTGGGGTGATGGGCTTCATCATTCTGAGTTACCTGGTCATTGTGGGTAGTAGTAATGCCGTCAATTTAACGGATGGCCTTGATGGCCTAGTCATCATGCCCGTGATTTTAGTCGGGGCTGCACTGGGTGCGTTTGCCTATGTAATGGGTAATGCAATCTACGCTAAGTATTTACTGTTTCCATTTATTCCTGGTGCAGGTGAGCTGATGATTTTCTGCGGAGCTATGGGCGGAGCGGGTCTTGCCTTCCTTTGGTACAACACCCATCCTGCGCAGGTCTTTATGGGCGATGTTGGCGCTTTAGCTCTCGGCGGCGCTCTTGGAACCATTGCGGTCATTGTGCGCCAAGAGATTGTTTTGTTTGTCATGGGCGGTATTTTTGTTGCCGAAACAGTGTCGGTGATGATGCAGGTGATTTGGTTTAAGTACACCAAAAAACGCTATGGCGAAGGGCGCCGAATTTTTCGGATGGCACCACTGCACCACCATTTTGAGCTTGGTGGTTGGCGTGAAACCCAAGTCGTTGTTCGTTTTTGGATCATCACTATTTTGTTGGTGTTGGTTGGTTTATCAAGTTTGAAATTACGGTAATCAGTACACGATGCGCAATGTAAAAGATCCTTTTGTAGTCACTGAGCTGAGTAGAGCGCAAGCGCTCTCAGTTGAGCCAACACGCTTTTTAATTCTGGGGCTGGGTGAGTCTGGAATCGCAATGACGAAGTGGTGCTTGCGTCATGGCGCGCATACCCGCTTGGTTGATACGCGCGAGCGAAGCACGCTCAATGAAAAGCAGCAGGCGCAACTAAGCGAGCTGGAATTTGCTGGGCTAAAAGACATGCATTTCGGTAGCTGGGACGCCCGTATGTTGGATCAAATTGATGTGATTGGCATATCGCCGGGACTATCACCGATTACGGAACCAGCACAATCGATTTTGGCAGCAGCACAGGAAAAAGGTATTCCGGTGTGGAGTGAGATCGAGTTCTTTGCCCGTGGAATTGCAGCCCTCGAGCAGCAATCCATTTCTGAGGCGGTTGATAATGAGGGCTGGACTTACCAACCCAAAATCATCGCCATTACTGGCACCAATGGCAAAACAACCACAACGGCGCTAGTTGGTCAGTTGTGTGAGCGCGCAGGCAAAACAGTGGCAGTAGCTGGCAACATTAGCCCCGCAGCATTGGATAAGCTAATGGCTTGCCTGGATAGCGCTGATGGCTTGCATGATCTGCCAGAGTTATGGGTGCTCGAGCTATCCAGCTTTCAGCTGCACTTTACCTATAGCCTCAATCCTAGCGCAGCAACAGTTCTCAATTTAAGTCAGGATCACTTAGATTGGCATGGCGATATGCAGGCCTATGCCACTGCTAAAGCCGCTATTTTTGGACCCAGCAGTATTTGCATTGTGAACCGGGATGAAGTTGAATTAAATCGCTTGCTGAGCAGTCAATTGGAGGATCGGCAGATCATTTACTTTGGCTCAAATCGACCTGATGAACCGGGATCATTTGGCATTGAGCGCGATCCTCAGGCTGGAGGAATTGATTGGTTGGTTTGGGCTGAGGTGGATGAGGATGCTGAGTTAGAAAAGCCTAAGCGGCGACGTAAAGCGGCAGCCATAGAAGTCGAACCGATTCGTTTGAAGCGTTTAATTCCGGCAGATGCGTTACGCATTCGCGGCAAACACAATGCCCTAAATGCACTTGCCGCCTTGGCATTGGCTAGGGCAGTAGGCTTGCCTCTTAATAAATTGCTGCATGGTTTGCGCGAGTATCGCGGTGAACCTCATCGTGTGCAAAGTGTGGCCATTATTCGGGATGTGGAGTATGTCGATGACAGCAAAGGAACTAATGTAGGCGCTACCGTTGCAGCTCTGAATGGCCTGGGTGATACGGCTGGCGCGAAAAAGATTTGGTTAATTGCAGGCGGTGATGGTAAAGGCCAAGATTTCTCACCCCTATTTGATCCAGTGCAGCGTTTTGCAAAAGGCGTTCTGCTGATTGGTAAAGATACTCCGCTCATTCAGGATGCGCTCCAAGGAACTGGGGTTGCAGTAGAGCGCTGTGAAACCATCGC
>JBIPON010000228.1:0-2674 GCA_044379065.1 Polynucleobacter sp.
GGCGGCATCATGGTGTTGGCCATGCACGCTGGTTTTGCTTTTCTGGAGCTGGGCACGGTCCGCAAAAAGAACCAGGTCAATGCGCTGGTCAAAATCCTGGTGGATTTTTCAGTGTCCACCGTGGTTTATTTTGTGGTCGGTTACAGCGTGGCTTATGGCACCACCTTCTTTGTGGGGGCGGAACAACTGGCCGCCAAAAGTGGCTATGACCTGGTCAAGTTCTTCTTTTTGCTGACCTTTGCCGCCGCCATTCCCGCCATCATTTCGGGCGGCATTGCCGAGCGCGCCAAGTTCTGGCCGCAACTGATCGCCACAGCGGTGATCGTGGGCTTTGTCTACCCCTTCTTTGAGGGCATTGTCTGGAACCAGCATTTTGGCGTGCAGGCCTGGATCAAGGCGCTCACGGGCGATGAGTTCCATGACTTTGCGGGGTCGGTGGTGGTCCACGCCATGGGCGGCTGGATCGCTTTGCCTGCGGTCGTTTTACTGGGGGCGCGCTACAACCGTTACCGTAAAAACGGCGAAGTTTCGGCACATCCCCCGTCGAGCATTCCGTTTTTGGCTTTGGGCTCGTGGATCCTGATCGTCGGCTGGTTTGGCTTCAACGTGATGAGCGCCCAGACCTTGGACAAAATTTCGGGCCTCGTGGCGGTCAACTCTTTGATGGCCATGGTGGGTGGCACATTGGCGGCTTTGGTTTTGGGCAAGAACGACCCCGGCTTTGTGCACAACGGTCCCTTGGCCGGTTTGGTGGCGGTGTGCGCAGGCTCCGATTTGATGCATCCATTTGGTGCGCTGGTCACCGGTGCTGTGGCCGGGGCCTTGTTTGTGGTGATGTTCACCCTGACCCAGAACAAATGGAAGATCGACGATGTGCTGGGCGTGTGGCCCTTGCATGGCATTTGCGGTGCTTGGGGTGGTATTGCGGCGGGCATTTTTGGGGCCAGCAGTTGGGGCGGCTTGGGCGGCGTCAACCTGAGCGCGCAGTTAATCGGCACTGGCCTCGGTGTAGCCTGGGCCCTGTTGGGGGGTGTGGCGATTTACGGGATATTGAAAATTACCCTCGGATTGAAACTCAGCCCCGAGGAAGAATATGACGGGGCCGATTTGACGATTCACAAAATCAGCGCCTCGCCCGAGCGGGAAGTGAGTTGGTAAAACAACAAATCTGTGTCGCCTAACACGTTTTTCAGGGCATTTAGAGAAAATGCCTTGCATTTATTTTTGTTTTCTCGAAGATAGTGAGCAGGCTTCAGCGGCATTTTCATTGAAGTCCAGTTTGCGGTGAACAGGTCAGTTTCGCTTTCCTTCCGAAGTTTTCAGGTTTGTTGAATGCGCTTTCGGAACTCCATCGCTTTTATCTTTGTGTTTTGAGGAGTCCCTTTCATGGGCAACAAACTTTACGTCGGCAACTTGCCTTACTCGGTGCGAGACGGTGATCTGGAACAAGCCTTCGGTGAATTCGGTGCTGTGACCAGCGCCAAAGTCATGATGGAACGCGATACGGGCCGCTCCAAAGGCTTCGGCTTTGTGGAAATGGGCAACGATAACGAAGCCCAAGCCGCGATCAACGGCATGAATGGCCAGCCTTTGGGCGGCCGCAACGTGGTCGTGAACGAAGCACGTCCGATGGAAGCACGCCCTCCACGGTCCGGCGGCGGTGGCTTCGGCGGCCCTCGCCGTGAAGGCGGCGGCGGTGGTTTCGGTGGCGGCGGTGGTGGTGGTTACGGCGGCGGCGGTGGCGGCTTCGGCGGCGGTCGTGAAGGCGGTGGCGGCTATGGCGGCGGCCGTGAAGGCGGCGGCGGATACGGCGGCAGCGGTCGTGGCGATGGCGGTGGCGGCGGTCGTGGTGAAGGTGGCGGCTTCAGAAGCCCCTACGGCGCAGGCCCCCGTGGTGGTGGTCGCCGTGAAGGTGGTCGTGAAGGTGGTCGCGAAGGCGGTGGCGACTACTGATTGAGCCCATGGGCTGATCACTCAGCCCATGAAAGCCCAAAGCCCTGCGTTGCAGGGCTTTGTCGTTTCTGACGCCCTGCGTGGCGCGAACCTCCAGAAAAATCTGGCCCCATCCGCCGGGGTTTCGACGGGTTGGAGTCGGGCTTGTTCCGGTTTTGTGGTCCCTTTAAGGGGTCTGCCTTGGTGGCAAAACGGCGCGCACGCGGCCCTGCAGCTCGTAATGACCGCTTCGGGTGTCAAAGTTCATGCTTTGGGCCGTGAACACTTCAGCGCCGCGTGTGATGCGCACCGGCTGGTCCGAAACCAGCCGCTCGTCTTCCAACCCCACCGTGAATGTTTCACCACGCAGCTCGACGCGCGGGCCCTGAGCGTCTGCCTGTCTGACTGCCTGCGCTTGGCCGGTCAGGGTCACCTGTTGATCGGCCTCACGGGAAATACCTTTTTGGGCTTGGGCCGTCAGCCGTGTGCCCGCCTCGTTTTCAGCCAGAATGCGCACGCCCTCGATGTGCAGGCTTTGCGTGGCCGGAAAGTGGGTGGCGCTTTGCCCACTGATTTCGCGGGTCAGTCGGCCTGTGGCGTCAAAGGATTTGACCGTGAATTGATCGAGCCGGAAATCCGGGTCCTGACGCAGCTGGGGGTCAATGCCGGGCGGCATCAGCTCGGGCACGCTGCGCACCAGCCACCAGCTGCCCAAAGCCAAAATGGCAAACAGAAACAAGGG
>JBIPON010000215.1:0-2670 GCA_044379065.1 Polynucleobacter sp.
TCATCAAATTCACCGGCGCCACGATCACTCCCTTTTCGCCGCAGTAATGGTTTAGTAATGCGGGCAGGTGATTTTTGCTTCATGATGCCGGCAGAGCCTTTGGCACAAATTACACCTTGATTTAGTGGGTGATCCGGATTGCCATCAATATAGACCAGTTCGCCATCGCGCAGGTGGGCTCGGATGCCGCATCGACAGGCGCACATATAACAGGTCGTTGTCTTTATCTCTGTCGCTGGCGCTTGAGAATGAATTGGGTCGTGGATGGGGTCTTTTGAAAAAATCTTAAACATATTCTTTTGTCTCTGAAAGTAAATGTAGTTTTAAGCTAAGCGCATTGCCAATGCAGTGGAGGCAACTCGAGAAAAAACAGAGTCTGACCTGGATGTCAAAATAATGGGTACTGCGGTACCAAGGATGACGCCAGCACACTCCGCTCCCGCCATATAAACAAGCGATTTATACAGAATATTCCCGGCTCCTAAATCAGGCATAAGCAGCAGATCGGGATCACCTGAAACTACAGACTGAATTCCTTTGGTTGCCGCAGAACTTGCAGAAATAGCATTATCAAAGCCAAAGGGGCCTTCAATGATAGCGCCCGGAAAAAATGCATTGTCCTGCTGAAGATCAACTAATATTTTGGCATCAAGCGTTGCCTGCATAGCGGGGTTAATGACTTCTGTTGCAGCAACGATGGCTACTTTTGGTTTCGTTATTCCGAGTTTGAAAAGTGCCTCAAGGCTATTAAGCAAAATATCTTTTTTATTCTCAAGAGACGGAGCGATATTGACTACGCAATCGCTGATCCCCAGGAGTTTATGGTAGCTGGGCAGTTCGAATAAAAAAATATGGCTAGTTCTGCGGTTTGTTCTCAAGCCATCTCTGCCAACCACAGGCCCCATTAAATCCTCTGTATGGAGAGAGCCTTTCATTAGTGCAGACACATTGCCAGACTTCGCGAGAGTAACGGCTGTTTTCGCTGCTGCGATTGGGTCATTGGGGGTATCCACAATCTCGATACCATCAAGCTTAAGTGACACCCGCTTTGCAAGCGCCTCAATTTCGGGTTTCGGTCCAATTAAGACCGGAGTACATAGTGCGTACTTTTGCAGTTGCGCCACTGTTTCGAGTGACGGCTCGTTCAATGGAAAAACGACCCCCAGCCTTTTTTGGCCCTGTGATTCCTGAATGAGTAAGTTGAGGTGTGGGTATTTTTCGAGCATGACAGGGATCCGCTCATCCACCAAGCGTATTAGAAATGCGGGTAGCCGCTTCACGCAGTTGTGGAATGTATTCCATTGCTTGGTTTAAGGGTAGGCGCGCAGTAGCGGCATGAATAGCGATGGCTGCCACAGCATCGCCATGTTTATCCTTCACTGGCACAGCTACACAAGAAACGCCTAAGACGTATTCTTCATTATCGACTGCATATTCCGTACTAATAATACGATCCAATTCAGACTCCAGAAGATCGCGATCGGTAATAGTGCGGTGGGTGAATTGCTCAAGCGGAAGGTTGTCTAATAAGCGCGTTCTCTCTTCCATTGGCTTATAGGCAAGCAATAGCTTTCCGCTCGCACTGCAATGGGGTGGCAATACGGTGCCGGGCGGCAGATGCAGTCGAAGGGCCCAGTTTGCCTCAACTCGGTCGAGGTAAAAGAGCTCACCTTGCCGAAGCACTGCTAGATTGCAGGTCTCCTTTAGATCGGCAACCAATTTACGCAATATCGAGTGACGGACGCTAGAGACGCTATCGTGGCACAAGGTCTCGAGCGCTAACTTTGAGAGGCGCTCGCCAGGGGTATAGGCTTTCCCACCCGGTTCGCGAACGACTAGACCGGCTTCTTCAAAAATAGCGAGCGTGCGATGCAATGAGGCTTTTGGCATGCCCGTGATTTGCATTAATTGCGCCAAGGTAGCAGGTTGTCTTAGCGCTGCCAGCGCCTCGAGAATGACAACCCCTTTGAGCATGGATGAGTTTTCGCTGGAAGCATCCTTTTTAGGTAAATCCAGTATTTCGATTATTTCCTGGTCTAACATGGGATTAATCTCACAAAACAATATAATTTGTTCATTTTAATGGAACAAATTGATTTTATAGTAAAAAATGATTAGTGTTTTTACTTATACGAAACAACTTGTTCAGGATAGCTGAATAAGGTATGGTTTGACTTGGAGACAAAACATAATTTCCTAAGGGGGTTTAAATGACTAAGTTAAAAATGAAAAAATGGCTATCTGCTGCGCTGGTATGCCTCTCTGGCTTTTCAGTTGCAGGCCTAGCACACGCACAGTCTTGGCCAACCAAGCAAATTAAGTTCATCGTTCCTTACCCACCCGGCGGCGGAACGGATGTCATTGCGCGAATAGTGCAAGAACCGTTGTCAAAAGAGTTGGGGCAACAGGTCATCATTGACAATCGTGGTGGTGCCGGCGGATCAATTGGCTCCGCATTGGCGGCTCAGTCACCCTCGGACGGCTATACCGTTCTTTTTACCCTCTCTTCGCACACGATCAACCCGGCCATCTACCCAAAACTGCCCTTTGATACTGAAAAAGACTTTTCTTCAGTAGTAACCGTTGCCTCCTTGCCTCAAATCTTAGTTGCGAATCCTAATTTCCCTGCGAAGACGGTGAAAGAGGTAATTGAGATGGCCAAGGCTAAGC
>JBIPON010000249.1:0-2655 GCA_044379065.1 Polynucleobacter sp.
AGTACTAGTGAAGTAACACCCTCAACAATACTGGAAATCAAAAAATATCGTCCAAAATTAATGGAAAGTTTGTTGATTTGTTAAAAATGTATTACCTTTATATTCTCATCAAAACAGTTCTATTATGTTCACAGAAAAACAAAAACAAATCGTACAGAAATTGGAGGATTTAGTAAACAATCGTTTTACTCTTTTAACATTGAATGATATGTTAAACGAAATCTTCCAAGAGGAAATTACAATCGGGGATATTACTGATAGTAAAGATGATTGTGATTTATCCGATTACAACTTATTGTTCGAAAGTAAAAATGAGGACACTTACGGGTGGTTTGACATTTACTATCTTAAAACAAGAGAGGATGATGTTATCTACATTACGGAAGTTTCTTACGAATTTGAATAAATTTATTTGGTATTACGATATTTTTGTGATACCTTTACACACACCAAAACAAATTTAAAAATGACAAGGTACGAAGTATTATCACCCGACGGGTTTACGATTGAGTTCGATAAACCTTATTACACCTCAAAGGAAAAAGCTTTTGAAGCTTTTGACAAGTGGAAAGAACGATACAACCGACAAGGTTATTATAGTTCAAACAACTATGGTAGAATTCCATTAGAGGAATTAGAAGACTATATGAATGTTCGTGAAATCTAAAACCAATTTAAAATGAAATCAGTTGAAGTAACAATGAGATTTTTAGTTGATGTAGATGATGACATTGAAATCAACGAATTAGATAGTCGGTTGGTAGCTTGTTTCTATCACGAGGACACTTATGGGACGGAACATTTCCTACCAAAGACGGAGGGATTAACAATCACGGAATACATTGACACCACAATTAATTCAGTAACTCAAATCAATTAAAAATGAAAACATTTAATTTTTATCTAGACACCAAGATTACAACTTGGATGAGAACCGATTTTGAAATCGAAGCTAACTCATTAGAGGAAGCGAAACAAAAAGCAATTGAGTTTCACAATGAAAGTAATACAAGTAGTATCGCTTGGGAAGAAAATATGGACACCCAAGAACCAATGAGTGTTGAGGAAAATGGTGGAGAACCGACGGAAGAACTTTTTGACGAAAACGGTAATTGTATTTGGGATAACTCCGAGAACAAAACATTATCCGTTATTGATACACTTTTAAATAAATAATAATGGATAAGTCAGAATTAATCACCCGTATTACAAACATCCTTAAAGTTAACGGTTGTTTTAGTGTGGGGGAGTTGGAATACGATACCGCTGGAATTTCAGTTGGTACGTTGGGAAACTATGTTGGTTTAGCTGAGTACTTCACGGAGGACTACTGTGAGGTCAATGTGTACGAACCCCGTAGTTTTAGTTCGGATTCAATCGACACATACGAACAGGACTATGGATTTTTAAGTGAAGATGTGTTAAGTGAAATCCATTTCGTTTGTGAACAGTGGGAAGCTGAATGTATCAGGACGGAAAAGAGAGTAAGTAATTAGTGTGTGAATAGTGAAACGAGGGAGGGACGAAAGTCTCTCCTTTTTTTTACAACAGCAAATTAAATAAAACTGGAAAGGGCAACAGCAAAAAAACATTTCCAGTTTTATTTGTATAAAAATATAATGGTCAATTCTGGAAAAAAAGATTTTTAAAAAAAAAGTAAAATATTAATTTAATAGTTGTATATTTGTGTACACTAAAAAACACACACATGAATTTCAAATCAATTTCACAATCTAAAAAAGATACGGGGTTATCTTATTTAGGTATGGTTAACAATTCGACAAAACACGAAAAAGCTTTCAAGTACGATGAACTTGTATACACGTTGTACTTAGCTCCCGCGAAGTCATCAGGGTATGAGGTTTGTCCTATGAGAACCGAATTTTGTACCAAACTTTGTTTAAACGAATCAGGTCGTAACAAAATGGACACAAAGAAAAACACGATTAACAATTCACGAATCAAAAAAACTAAAATGTTTTTCGAAGATCGTGAGTTCTTTGTCCGTTGGATGATTGAAGAAATTAAACGTTCTAAATTGAAATCAGAAAAATTGGGTTATAGTTTTTCGGTTCGTTTAAATAATACAAGTGACATTTCCCCTGAAATGTTTTGGATTAGACAGGAAGACGGATCAACAAAAAACATTTTACAATTGTTTCCCGATGTTCAATTTTACGATTATACAAAAGTTCCAAGTAGAATTGAGTTAACAAAAAAATATAAGAACTACGATTTAACTTTTTCTTTTGACGGTTCGAACCTCGAAACTTGTGAGAAAATGTTGAGTAGTAAAGTTCGTGTCGCTATGGTATTCAATACCTTACCTAAAAAGTTCTTATCTTATAAAGTAATCGACGGAGATCTTTACGACATGAGGTACAGGGATAAGAAAAATGTAATTGTCGGATTGAAGTTTAAAAAGGTTCGAAATAAATTGACAAAAGATAATCCCTTCGTTATCCAATAGGATAACAGGGGGTTGTCAATAAAACTGGAAATAAAAATAAATTTGGTATTACAATACTTTATTAATACCTTTACATCACACTAAAAAATAAATCAAATGGGAACACGTTCAACGTATCGTATCATCGAACAATACACCGATGATGACAAGAAAAAAGTAGTTAATCAGGAAATCTGTTTAATGTA
>JBIPON010000227.1:0-2646 GCA_044379065.1 Polynucleobacter sp.
CCAACCAATAGCCGACTTAATCTTTGAGATATCAGGTACTCGGCGCTGAATATCTTCAAAGCCTGCTGGGTATGCATCTGAATAAGGGGTGTAGGTAATTTCTGATTTAGATCCTGTTACAGCAATAACTTTTTGAGCTAATTCTTTGATGGTTACTTCGCCTGTCCCGCCAACGTTATATACATCGCCAATAGTTGAATCTATGTGGGCAATAGTGGCAATCGCTTGGACTGCGTCTTGAACATGGCAAAAGACGCGTGATTGAGTGCCATCGCCATAAATTGTGATTGGTTCATTCTTAAGTGCTGCATGCACAAAGCGAGGAACAACCATGCCATAGCGGCCTGTTTGGCGTGGGCCAACGGTGTTAAACAAGCGAACCGTTGTTACAGGCAACTTCTTGTCATGATGAAGTGCAAAAGCCATTGCCTCTTCAATGGCTTTTGCGTCGCTATATGTCCAGCGAATCTTTTGTGGAGCACCAACAACGCGATCATCTGTTTCAGATAAGGGTTGCTTAGGGTTTTTGCCATAGATCTCTGATGTGCTGGCAATAATAATTCTTGTGTTGTATTTAGCTGCAGCAAGTAATACAACTTCACTGCCAGTGATATTGGTACTCATTGATTCAAGTGGTGATTCAAGGATTGTGTTAACACCTAGTGCTGCTGCCATGTGCAGGACAAGGTCGGCATCTTTTGTTAGTTGATCTATCAACTCAACATTTCTGATGTCGCCATCAACTGTGGTTACTTGTCCTTGCAAATGGGCAATGTTTTCTTGTGACCCAGTAGAGAAGTTGTCTAGCAGTGTTACCTGATGCCCGGCGTTTACATAGTGGTCGGCTAAGTGGGATCCAATGAACCCTGCTCCACCAGTGATGAATACGCGCATAGGTAAACCTTATTTCACAATTGATTTATAGAGAGCAATATGAGCGTTGATCATGCGATCAACGGAAAAGAGGGAGTTTGCACGTGATACAGCCAAAGTACTCATAGCTGCGCGCTTGCTAGGGTCATTAATCAGTGTGTTCAGCGCTGCTACCAAAGAATCTGTGCGCTTGTCTGTTACTAACCCGGTTTCACCATTTGCAATTACTTCAGAGACTGAGCCAACGTTGGTTGCCACCACTGGCTTGCCAGCAAGCTGGGCTTCAATCAGAGCCACGGGCATGCCTTCATTTTCACTGGTGGAGAGGATTACATCTGATGCACCAAAGAGGTCTTCAGCTTTTGCCCAGCCAATAACACTGACATTTGCAGGGGCTGCAGTCTTTACATCCGCCAGCAAATCCCCGCCTCCTGCGATCACAAATTGTGCACTTGGTATAGCCCGAGCAACTTCAAGTGCTCTCATGGGATTCTTAACGCCAGTTACCCGCGCAATCCACCCAATGATTGGCTGCCCGTTATCTCTTACTCCACAATTTTTTAGCGCTTCTGCTCTTTCAGTGACATTTAGCGCAACCACCCCTGGTGCGATGCTGATGTATTGCTCTTTCACGCCAACACTTTTTTCTAGTAACTCTTGCCCAACAATCTCACCAACAGTGACTAACTTGGCAGATTTCTTGGCTAACTTTCTTTCAATAGCAACAATGACCTTTAATTTAAACCCAGAAAACTCAGGATCATCCAATAGATGACCGTGGAATGTGTGGATGACAGGGACTGGTTGCTTTTTCATGCGGGTGATGTAGCCGGCTTTAAAGGTGTGGGTGTGGATGATGTCTGGCTTTATTTCGGCAATGATTTTGTCTAACTGTTTGCGCGCTAGATGATCTTTGATTGGATTGATAGATCGACCCAATGCAGGAATCCGAATTACTTGAATTGATCGCGCAGATGGATCTTCAACTTCATTACCTTGCACAAAGCCTGTTGCCACAAAGGTTTCTATGCCGTGCTTGGGTAGTTCATTTGCAAGTTGGGTTATGTATCGGGCCGTGCCACCAACATTAAGGCGTGCTATGACATGCAAAACACGCATTGTTAACCAGCTTCGTATGCGGCAACAACTTCGGCTGGGTTGCCAATCATTTTCACGTGTCCGTTTTCAAGCCAGACTGCTTTTGTTGCTAGTTCTAATACTGCGCGCATGTCATGAGAGACAAGAACAACGGCTGCACCGCTTTTAATCATGTCATGCATGCGTGCTTTTGATTTAGCTTGAAAATCTGCATCTCCAACTGAGAGGACCTCATCAACCAACAAAACCTCTGCTTGCTCATCTGTGGCCGTTGCAAAAGCTAACCGTGCAACCATTCCTGAAGAGAATGTGCGTAGTGGGAAATTCATGTGATCGCTTACCCCGGCCCACTCACCGATATCTGATGTGCGAGCCTTAACACGCTTAACATCTCGGCCCATTAGCGCTGAGTAAAAGAGAACGTTTTCTGCACCAGTCATCTCAGGGTGAAAACCAGCGCCTAACTCAATCATTGGTGCGATCTTGCCATCGACTTTGGATGTGCCCTTTGTTGGGGGCAGCACACCAGCCAAAACTTTAAGCAAGGTTGATTTACCGGCACCGTTTCGACCAAGGATGGCAACAACCTCGCCCTTATCAACTGTGAAGGAAACATCTTGCAAAGCTACATAATCAATAACGCGGGCCTTACCTTTAAGGGCATCACGGAATAAT
>JBIPON010000216.1:0-2642 GCA_044379065.1 Polynucleobacter sp.
GACTGTGCGCTGTCCATAACAATCCATTACCAAGGTGCCATATGAGACTTACAACAAAAGGTCGTTTTGCAGTAACCGCCATGATTGATTTGGCGCTACGGGAGGCCCATGGCCCCGTAACCCTAGCTGGCATTAGCCAAAGGCAACACATTTCACTCTCTTACCTTGAGCAGCTGTTCGGTAAGTTACGCCGCTTTAACATCGTTGAGAGCACACGCGGCCCTGGCGGTGGTTATACCCTAGCGCGCAAGCCTGAAGAGGTTAGTGTTGCCGACATTATTGTTGCGGTGGACGAACCCTTAGATGCAACCCAATGTGGCGGTAAAGGCAACTGCCATGGCGATGATGAGCAGCATGGCCGCTGCATGACGCATGACTTGTGGGCCAATCTGAATACCCGTATGGTCGAATACCTTGCATCAGTTTCTTTGCGTGATTTAGTAGCCCAACAAGCAGACCGGGGTCAGGTTGTGCATGATTTGCGTGAGCGCAAAGTCAAAGTGGAGCCGATTAAGGTCATGAAAGCAGCACCTGCACCGCTCGCAAAAAAAGAGTCTGGCATCGCTGCTAAGCCATTGCTCGTGAATTCCGTCTTTAACCTTGCCCGGCAAAGTTAAGTTTTAATACTGCATCGTTTACTACTGAAGATTTTTATTTATGAACGCACCTGAAACCAAAGCCATCCAGCCAGTATCGCTGTTTAGCCCAAAGCATTTTCCAGTCTATATGGACTACTCTGCCACTACGCCGATTGACCCGCGCGTGGTTGACAAGATGATTCCCTATCTGCGCGAGCAGTTTGGTAATGCGGCATCGCGTAGCCATGCCTTTGGCTGGGCTGCAGAGGAGGCTGTTGAGGAGGCGCGCAATGAGGTGGCAAAGTTGGTGCATGCCGATCCCCGCGAGATTGTGTGGACCAGCGGCGCAACCGAAAGTATTAATTTGGCGGTAAAGGGCGCAGCGCACTTTTATCAAGAAAAAGGTAAGCACCTCATCACCATTAAAACCGAGCACAAGGCGACCCTGGATACTTGCCGTGAGCTTGAGCGGGAAGGGTTTGAAGTTACCTATCTGGACGTATTGCCTAATGGTCTGATTGATTTTGACGTGTTACAGGCAGCCATTCGTCCCGATACAATTTTGGTCTCAGTGATGTATGTCAACAATGAGATTGGCGTAATTCAGGACATTCCTCGCATTGGTGAACTTACTCGCTCAAAAGGCGTCATCCTGCACGTTGATGCAGCGCAAGCGACCGGCAAGATTGAAATCGACTTAGAAAAAATCAAAGTGGATTTGATGAGTTTTTCTGCACACAAATCCTACGGCCCTAAAGGCATTGGCGCTTTGTTCGTACGTCGTAAGCCCCGCATTCGGATTGAAGCCCAGATCCATGGTGGCGGCCATGAGCGGGGTATGCGCTCTGGAACATTGCCAGTGCATCAAATTGTCGGCATGGGTGAGGCATTTAAATTTGCTCGCCTTGATATGATTGAAGAAAATAAGCGCATTCGTGCCTTGCGCGATCGCCTCCTGAGTGGCCTGCAGGATATCGAAGAGGTCTATGTCAATGGCGATATGGATCAACGTGTGGCACATAACCTCAACATTAGCTTTAATTATGTTGAAGGCGAATCGATGCTAATGGCTTTGAAAGACATCGCGATTTCATCGGGATCGGCGTGCACTTCCGCATCCCTAGAGCCATCGTATGTGTTGCGCGCCTTAGGTCGTAATGATGAACTGGCGCACAGCTCCATTCGGTTTACCATTGGCCGCTTTACTACCGAAGAGGAAGTCGACTTTACGGTGCAACTGGTTAAAGAAAAGATCGCTAAGCTCCGTGAATTGTCGCCTTTATGGGAGATGTTCAAAGACGGTATTGATTTGAGTACGATTCAGTGGGCTGCCCACTAAACAGATTAAGAAAGCTGGAGAAAGAACCATGGCATATAGCGATAAAGTAATTGATCATTATGAGAACCCCCGTAATGTGGGTTCGTTTGCAAAAACCGACGACAACGTCGGTACCGGCATGGTGGGCGCGCCAGCCTGCGGCGATGTCATGAAATTGCAAATTCGGGTAAATGAGCAGGGCATCATTGAAGATGCGAAGTTCAAAACCTACGGATGCGGATCGGCGATTGCATCCTCCTCACTCGTAACTGAGTGGGTTAAAGGTAAAACCTTGGACCAGGCTTTAGAGATTAAAAACTCCTTGATAGCCGAAGAGTTGGCTTTGCCACCGGTCAAAATCCATTGCTCTATCTTGGCAGAAGATGCCATAAAGGCAGCGGTTCAAGATTACAAAGAAAAGCACCCTGGCAATTAAGTTGATCTGCACTTAGGAATCCCTTATGGCAATTACACTCACTCAAAAAGCAGCTGCACACGTCAATCGCAATCTTCAGAAGCGTGGCAAAGGGTGCGGCTTGCGTCTGGGCGTTCGCACAACTGGCTGTTCTGGCCTAGCCTATCAGTTGGAGTATGTGGACGATGCTGCTCCCGAGGATCAGATGTTTGAATCCAACGGCGTAAAGATTTTTGTTGATCCTAAAAGCTTGGCATACCTTGATGGCACCGAACTCGACTTTGTACGGGAAGGTCTAAATGAGGGTTTTAAGTTTCAAAATCCAAACATG
>JBIPON010000247.1:0-2642 GCA_044379065.1 Polynucleobacter sp.
AGTGGATGACTGCAAAAATCTATCTGACCATGAAGCCCTGATTCGGCGCATTGCGCAACAGCGCAGAACCAGTTCGTGGAATTTACAGAAAAGAAGTTGGTTTCTCGTGACTCCAATAAATCCATTGAAATTGGCGTCTAGTCTAGCTTGCAGCCGGTTTACGCAATGTCAACTGTCGGGAATAGGGTGAATTCGAGCTCACTCGGCGAGTGCTCTATACTGTGTTCCATGTGCAGTAATACTGCGCTCTATGTCAGGAGTTTCCGCCATGCCTTCCACCACACTTCGAGCGTCGTACACCATCGCAGCCCCGATCCTGCAGCGCTTCAATGCGGCCGTGCCGCATGGCGAGCGCAGCCGCGTCATGGAAGGGCTCATGATGCAAGCCTTGGCCACACGCGAAGCGGAGCTGGAGCGCATCGCAGAGGCCTACATGACCGATCCGGCGTTTGCCGAGTGCCGTGATGATGAAAAACGCTGGGATGTCACCGTGGGTGATGGTCTGGACAACCTCTAACCCAGCAGCACCATGGATTTCGAACGCGGGCACATCTTTCGGGTCAACCTCGAACCCACACAAGGCAGTGAGCAACAAGGTACAGCGCGGCCATGTGTCATTTTGTCGATCACACCGCTCAATGCCAAGTTACGCCAAGTGGGCGTTGTGCCCCTTTCGACATCGGCGCGAGCGCTGCCCCCGGTGGTGGTGGCGGTACCTTCCGCCGGCGTTTCATCGGTCGCCCTGTGTCATCAGTTGCGCACCATAGACAAGGCGCGCATCGGCAAGCACCTCGGTGAAGTGTCTGCGGCCGACTTGACGGCCATTGAAAACGCGGTGCGTCAGGTGTACGCCCTGTGACCCTGCTCGTGACCCAGGCCACAAGCGGCGCTCGGCAACGGCTTGGGGTGATTGATGCGTAGTGCAACACATCGCTTGGTGCACTCCACTGGCTCCCGCCATCCAAGTGAAGGGCGTCGGCCACGCCTTGCATGACGCAGTAGCCATGCATGCCGTACCTGATCCGGCATTCATGGATTCCCGCTTGCGCAGGAATGACGCTAAAAAAGCTGCTACGGCCAGCGGCCCGAGTGACTGACATGCGCATAAAATGCGCACAAAAGGAGTGATCCATGCCAAATCTTGAGGGTGCCACCAAAAAACCTGTCAACCTTTCTCTGAACGAAGCGCTGGTGCAGGAGTCTCGCGCGTATTGTGGCAACCTGTCAGCCAAGGTTGAAGAAATGTTGCAGGCCTATGTGGTTTCTGAGCGTCAATTACGGCAACAACACCGCCAGCAGGCGCAGCAAGCGGTGGTCAGTTGGAACGCCTTGTACGAAGCGGAGGGCTCTTATGCCGACGCGCATTCCACCCTTTAAGACAGGTCATGCCCCAGTACGACGTGCATTTGAACCCAGGTCCCATGCGAGCCACGGTGCCCATGGTGGGGGTGGTTCAGTCGGCTCTATTTGAAGGCTACAGGCGTCGTGTGGTGGTGCCGCTGGTTTTGCGATCGGCCTTGCCAGTCAGTGCCAAAGTGGCAGGCACGCGCATGAACCCGGTGTTCAAAATCAAAGGCCAGATGCTTGTGCTGCACCCGCTGGACATGGTGTCTGTCGCCTGTGAGCAATTCGGCCCATGTGTGGGCAGTCTGGCAGACTAGGGCCAAGTGATTGCAGATGCGCTCGATGAATTGTTGACACGCAGTTGGGGCTGAATTCAGGCCGCTCTCTGCGAGCTTTGAGTCTGCGCTGCCCAAGCCCGTGCACCCTGCACCACATCGCCCACCACGATGATGCTGGGGCTTTCCAGCTGTTCGCGTTGTGCGGTGTGCACCAGTTCACCCAGCGTGGTCAGGGCCTGGCGCTGAGTGGGCAAGCTGGCGTTTTGCACCACTGCCACAGGCGTTTGGGCAGGCAAGTTGCAGAGCAAGCCTTGGCCGATGTGCTCCAGGCTGCTCACGCCCATGTAAATGACCAGCGTCAGTTTGGCCTGCCGAGCGGTGGCCGCCAGCTGCGCCCAATCGGTTCCGGTATCGCCGGGTTTGGCATGGCCCGTCACAAACACCACGCCGTGCGCGTGCTCGCGGTGCGTCAGCGGCGCACCTAAGCTGCTCATGCCTGCCAGGCCCGAGGTGATGCCATTGACCACCTCGACGTCGATGCCTGCTGTGCGCAGATGCTCGACTTCTTCACCGCCCCGACCAAAGATGAAAGGATCGCCGCCTTTGAGGCGCACCACCTGCTCGCCTTCTTGCACGGCGGTGATCATCAGTTTGTCGATGAAGGCCTGCGGCGTGCTCTTGCAGCCACCGCGCTTGCCCACATGCACGATGCGGGCGTTGGGCGAGGCGTGTTCGAGCACGTCGTCGTTGACCAGGTCGTCGACCAACAACAAGCTGGCACTGGCAATCGCTTTGACGGCTTTGAGGGTCAGCAGTTCAGGGTCACCCGGGCCTGCGCCGACCAAGGTGCAGCGGCCTGAGGTGGGAGTGTTCATGGCTTGACCTCTTGCAGGATGTGTTGGACTTGCAGCGCTAACGCCAGCGGCACGGGCAATTCGCCGCGTAAAACGCGCTGGATGTAAGCCGCCGTGGCCGCAGCGTCTGGACTGGGCAGGTCGGGCACTTGCAACAGGGCGCCTT
>JBIPON010000217.1:0-2634 GCA_044379065.1 Polynucleobacter sp.
TGTCTATCCTTGCTATTCAATCATGCCAGTTCCAATGAGTACCAGTACGATTCCTAATCTTTATGTTCCAACAGTAGCCTTAAAAGACTCTTGTCTCATGACTACGGTTGATCAAATTACTAATTCAGGTGTTCTAAATAACAACTTTAAGAGTGTTTACTTGGGATGGACATCCCCAACAGCCGGAGGTACTAAGACTTATCAAACTTATGCGGGTAACGGAGCAATAACAAAACTCTCGAACACATCATTTTCCGTAAGGCTATGCACCAATGGCGGAAATTCAGCAAAAAATGCAAACGTGGGAAACTGTGCCGACCCCAGTTTGAATATTGTTACAACATTCACTTATAGCCCTGCCGCTAATAATGGTGTGGGCGCTTGGTTGGGAACGCAAGCCGGTCAAAGCTCCACCACTACTATCTTGGCTAATTTTGTTGCTGATAATGAGGCTGGTACTACATTTGGTTATATTGATGTTTCAGATACAGCCAAGAAGACCGCAGGTTTTTCTATTGTTGCGCTGGGAAATATATCTGTAAGTGAAGGGGCAGATAGCTTGGTTGGTACTAACAATACTTTTTCTGCCGTTTCTTACCAGCTATGTACGGATATTAAAAATTGCGCTGAAACGGATTCAGTTTACGGTATCTTCACTATCTCAAAAGAGCCAGTTACTAGCTCAAGTGTGCAGGTGGTGGATCCTGATAGTTCTGGTTGCAGAGCAACCAACACAGACGATAGCCCCATCCCCGGATTCAGTTCAAACATTCATACTGCGAGTACTAATGGTGGAGGATCTTGCACCTCTCCCGGAAGTGCGCCAGATAATCTAGGATTTCAGTTTGGCTGGAATTCTGCCGGAAAGGGAAGTGTATTGACGGTTACATCAGGGTTTGATAACACGCATAGACCGGCCGCAACCAAAATATCCATTGTCATTATTACGGTCGATTAATGATGTAGTAATTAAGGATAAAGCTACCTTTTGGTAGCTTTATTCATTTTAGTTATAGCAACTTTATTTAGATTTCCATTCCCCGGACTTGCCCCCACTCTTCTCCAAGAGTTTCACATCCCCCATCACCATGCCACGGTCTACTGCTTTACACATATCGTAGATAGTGAGTAAGGCAACTTGGACTGCGGTGAGCGCTTCCATTTCAACGCCAGTGGGGCCAGTAGTTTCCGCCTGCACTTGGCAGCGAATACTACAGCTAAGGCGGTCTAGCTCAAATTGCAGGCTGACATGGCTCAGCGCTAATGGATGGCACAGGGGAATCAGGTCCGAGGTCTTCTTGGACGCCTGAATGCCTGCAATACGGGCAATGCCTAAAACATCCCCTTTTTTGTGGTTACCGGCCTCCACCAAGTCAAAGGTGGCTGGCAGCATCGAAATACTGCCTGTAGCAATGGCTATCCGGTGGGTATTGGGCTTATCGCCAACATTGACCATGTGGGCCTGGCCTGAGGAATCAAAATGTGTCAGTGGGTTCATGAAATAGGTTTTACCATAGAGGGATGGGGATCGTAAAACCAGCTTATTTTAAGTGGACGCAAAAACCGGTGCTAGTAGGCATTGGGCGGAAATGCGTGGCCCTGCAATTGATTTTTGCTATGGGCTTTGCGGGCGCCCAAACGCCTTTGCCCAAGGGGCCAGGCTCTGAGGTGGTGGTTGAAGGCAATTCCGCAGCACTACAAAATCTGGGGCGAGCGGTTCAGTCGCAAGAGGCCCAATCCCCTTTTCTGCCGAATAAAAATACAGTACGTACGCAGCCTAATTTAGTCCTGCCCGATATGGGGGATCCAGGTGGCGATGCTTTAAGTCCAGTCGATGAGCGCCGTATTGGTGAGCGCATTATGCGGGAAATTCGTGCTGATCCGGATTACTCCAATGACTTGCCAATCTATGATTTTCTGAATCAAATGGACCGCCGCTTACTACAGGCAGCAAAACGCTTGCAGTTGGGCGGGGCTAATGCCTTAGGCAGTGCCCAATATAACTTTGAAGTCTTTGCAGTCAAAGAGCCAAGCATTAATGCGTTTGCTTTGCCTGGTGGCTTTATTGGTTTTCATACGGGGCTCTTGGTTGCGGCTGAAACAGAGTCTGAGGTTGCCTCCGTTATGGGTCACGAAATCGGCCATGTACTGCAACGGCATATTGCACGCTCGATGGACAAGCAGGCCATGAATACCATGATCGCTATCGCGGGCATGGTGTTGGGCGCTTTAGCTGCCTCTAGTAACCCATCGGCAGCAGTGGGCTTAATGCGTGGCGGGCAAGCCTTATCCATTCAGAATCAATTGGCCTACTCACGCGATGCTGAGCGTGAAGCCGATCGCATTGGCTTTTTGATTTTGGAAGGCAGTGGTTATGACGTCAACGGTATGCCTGCCTTTTTTCAACGCCTACAAAAAGCTACCAGCATTATGGACAGTGGCGTACCTGCTTACGTTCGAACACACCCCCTCACCATTGATCGTATTGCAGACATGCAAGACAGAGTACGCATGGTTAATCCCAAGACTGTACCCAGCTCATTGGAGTTTTATTTAATCAAAGCGCGCGCTCGCCTGGATCAGCAAAAGGGCTCGAGCGGCTTGTTTGACGCCCGTAATATTTTTGAGAGTTTT
>JBIPON010000218.1:0-2633 GCA_044379065.1 Polynucleobacter sp.
ACTCATTGGCTTACTGCGCGCTTGCCAATAGTACAAGGCCCAAAACAGGGGCAGGGCAAAGATCATGCGCAAGGCCAGTAAGGTCTCTGGATCTGTTCCATACGAATAAGCCAACTTAATTAAGATTGCTTTACCAGAAAAAAGGATCGAGCCCATTCCGGCCATGAGGATGCCGATGAGGTACAGTCGCCGCTGTTCTGTGCTTGAAAAAAAAGACATGCGCTTTTATAGCAGGTCGTTGAGTACCTGTCGTATTTCCAGGATGAGTTCGCTTGGGGTTATGCCAATCGGCCCGCCTAATTTGGCGCGTAATTGATCCGCTGCAAGGGCGTGCACCTCAACGCCAAGGCAAGCAGCCTCCCAGGGGCTTAGCCCCTTTTTAATACCTTGGGCAACTAAAGCGGCAATCAATCCAGTGAGTACATCGCCGGTGCCACCCACTGCCAAACCTGGGTTGCCGCGGTTGCAAATGTGAGTTGCCTGGATAGGTGAGCCAAGTAAGGTGTGCTGGCCTTTCAGAATCACAATCTGTTTGCTCCAGGTCACCAATGCACTAAGGCTGCCCATGCGATCGGCCTGAATTTCGGCGCTGCTGCTGTGAATTAAGCGTGCTGCCTCGCCGGGGTGGGGCGTCAAGATACAGGGTAAGGTGCAATTCTGCAGAGCAGCACCTAAAGCATTATCTGCAGCAATTAAGTTAAGTGCATCTGCATCCAAGACAATTGCGCCCAGCGAAGGCACCACTGCATAGTCCCTAATCACTGCGCCTAACCATGCTTTGGCTAGTAGCGAGGATCCAAGTCCAGGACCAATCGCAATCACATTAGGTTGAAGGCGTTGTAAGTGTGCAATGGGTTCATCTGCCAGGTTATTCACCTGAGCACTTTCAATCATGAGCTCAGGTTGCTCTGCGAGGGCGTGCGCTGAATGGCTATCCAGCATACACAGTATGGAGTAACCCGCTCCACTGTGCAGCGCTGATTTTCCTGAGAGCAGAAGGGCGCCAGCCATACCAGTCGCTCCTCCAATGCACAGCACCTTCCCAGAGTCGGCTTTATTGCTATCAGGGCGCCGCTGTAATTGCTTAGCCAACGGTAATGCGTTTAGTGGCTCAGGGGTAAGATTGTTTTGGCTCATGTGTAATGTCAGTGTATGCTGAAAGCAACGCTTGGTAAATGGATGCCTAAGGCGATTGGGTATTGAGGATTAAGGCCATATGAAGATACAGTTTTTGGGCGCCGCAGGTGAAGTCACTGGATCCAAATACCTGTTGGAGATGGACCTGGCCCAGCGCAGTCGACGCATCATTGTTGACTACGGGATGTTTCAGGGCGGTCGTGAGGCGCTGGAAAAAAATCAAGGTTCATTGCCTATCTTGGCATCCGAGGTGGATTGCGTCATATTGACCCATGCTCACATAGACCACAGCGGCCTATTGCCGAGACTATGCGCGAGTGGCTTTAAGGGCACGATTTACTGCACTGGCGCCACCTTTGAGCTACTGAAAATTATGCTGCCGGATAGCGCGCATCTGCAACTGGCAGATAGTGAACGGGCTGCTAAAAAAATCAAACAAGGAAAGTGGCGCGGCACTGTTCCTGAGCCTTTATACAGCGCCAAGGAAGTGGAGATTGCCTTATCGCAGATACGGGTTGTGGAGTATCACCAAACCCTTGAATTGTTTTCTGGATTACGTTTGAGTTTTTATAACGCGGGTCATATCCTCGGTTCGGCCATTGCTGTGCTGGACATTCAAGAGACGGAAGCTAAATCAAAGCGCTGCGTATTTTCTGGAGACCTAGGCATGCAGCGGCGCCCCCTGATGCCGGATCCCGAAGTGATTGAATCGGCTGATATCGTGGTGGTGGAATCCACCTATGGCGATCGCTTGCATCGAACTATGGCCGATACTGAAGATGAGCTGGTTGGCGTAATTTGTAAAGTGATGGCAGAGCATGGCAATATCGTGATGCCCGCTTTTGCAGTAGGACGCACACAGGAAGTCTTGTTTGTCTTGATTGATTTGGTGCGGCGAGGGCGATTACCCAATTTACATGTTTGGGTTGACTCACCGATGGCGACGGCTGCAACCCATTTGACCGAACATTTTTTTGCGCAGCTCGATCCCGAATCGCAATCCACATTTGCCTGGCTCAAGGAAAACCCAGCCGCATTGCATTTGCGCTTTATTGCTGATGTTGAAGAATCCAAGGCCCTCAATCGCGTTAAGGGTGGCGCCATCATTATTTCTGCTAGCGGGATGTGCGATGCCGGGCGTGTTTTGCATCATCTGCTATGGAACTTACCCCGCGCTCAAAATGCAGTGGTGATTACAGGCTTTCAGGCGCAAGGCAGCTTAGGACGCCGCTTGGTTGATGGGGTTGATTCCATTCGGGTAATGCACCAAGAGGTTCCGGTTAAAGCCTCCATTCACACGATTGGCGGCCTGTCTGCCCATGCCGATCAGTCGGGTCTTATAAGGTGGCTCAAGGGTTTTAAAAAAGCTCCTCAGAAAGTCTTCGTAACGCATGGCGAGGAGAAGTCCTCCAACGCTTTAGCGGAGGCAATTCAGCGCGAGTTACATTGGACTCACGTAACAGTGCCGGTACGCAATCAGATTGAGGATTGTCCCT
>JBIPON010000219.1:0-2617 GCA_044379065.1 Polynucleobacter sp.
ATTCCGCCCGTCACCAAAATTTCATTAAGCCTGGCACTGCTAGAGCGCCTCGTAAAGACTTATCCTAATACCGTTATTGGCATGAAAGATAGCTCGGGCGATTGGGCTTATACCGAGTCGGTAATTAAGGTGTTGGCTCCAGAAGGTTTCCGAGTCTACGCTGGCAGTGAAGTATTTTTAATGCGCACGATGCGTGCTGGCGGCGTCGGCTGCATCTCCGCAACGGCAAACGTCAACCCCAAGGCCATTGCTACTTTGGCAGCGAACTGGCAAGCCGCCAGTGCAGACCAGCATCAAGCCGAATTAGATCAAGTGCGCGCTATCTTCCAAAAGTATCAGATGATTGCAGCCCTGAAAACAGCGGTAGCGCACTACAGCAAAGATGCGGACTGGCTGCGCGTTCGCCCTCCTTTGATGCCATTGGGTGCCGATCAACAAAAGAAATTGATCGCCGAATTGGAGCAAATTCACTTCTCCATGCCAGGTCTTTAAGGAATCAGTTGGATTTTTGCCAAATATAATGTTTACTAGCCACACCCTTTAACAAAACGTACTAGGAGATAACAAAAAAATGAAACTGTTTAAGATCCTTGCACTGACGCTCAGCCTAGGCTGCATCAGCGTTCAAGCGCAAAATATTTCAATTGCAACAGGCGGTACAGGCGGTGTTTACTACCCCATGGGCGGTGGCTTGGCAGCAGTATTGTCAAAGCACGTTTCTGGTATGTCAGCGACTGCCGAAGTAACCGGCGGCTCGGTTGACAACCTGAAGCTCATTGGTACAGGTAAACCCTATGTTGGCTTTTCGATGGCCGACGTAGTGAAGGACGCGACTGTTGGCGCCGATAAATTCAAAGATAAGCCAATTGAATTGCGCTCTTTATTGGTACTCTATCCAAATCAAATGCACGTTGCTACCGTTGAGTCTACTGGCATCAAAACCATGAAAGACCTCAGAGGTAAGCGCATCAGTACCGGCTCCCCAGGTAGCGCAACTGAAGTAATGGCATTCCGCTTGCTCGAAGCTGCTGGCTTAGATCCAAACAAGGATGTGAAGCGTGAGCGTTTGAGCGTTGCTGAATCTGTAAACGCAGTGAAGGATCGTAAGATTGATGCATTCTTCTGGGTCGGTGGCTTACCAACTGCAGCGGTAACCGATTTAGCCAACAGCCCTGGCATGAAAATTGTCATGGTCGATACCTCTGCTGAAGTGCCTGCAATGAATAAAAAGTATGGCAACCTATACTTTCAGTCGGTTATTCCTAAGCAAACCTACACTGGAATGGCCAAGGACAATGACGTAGCTGCAGTTCCAAACCTATTGGTTGTTAGCTCAAGCATGTCCGATGCTGAAGCCTACAAAATTGTTAAGGCAGTATTTGACAATCAACTGGAGCTGGTTCGTTCGCATGCTGAGTACCGCAACGTGAAACTGGAAAATCAAAAGGCAAGCTCATCACCTGTTCCATTTCACCCAGGCGCCATGAAGTACTTTAAAGAAAAAGGCATCAAGGTAAATTAATTACCTCAATGCCTAGGCAGTTTGAATATAAGACAGAAAATTAGGCAGGGACATGACGCAAGCTGCAATTGATTCAGCAACACAAGAAAAGTTAGACGCCTTCATTAAGCAGGAAGAAGGCGACTCCAATGACTACAAAGGGTTATTAGCTAAATTTATAGTCCTGGTTGCTGTGGGCATGTCCTTGTTTCATTTGTATGCCGCTTTCTACATCGTGCCAACCCACCAGTTACGGGTTGTGCACGTTGCTTTAGTTTTATTTTTACTGTTTCTGAGTTTTCCGATTTCCAATCGCTTTAAAAATCGATTGATGTGGTGGGATATTATTTTTAGTCTCCTAGCGGTCTATATTTCGTATTACATCCTTAGTGGTGGCGATGACTTTACCGATCGCAATACCGCGCCTGACCCCAAAGATGTTTACTTCGGCATTGCTTTAATCCTCCTTATCTTGGAGGGTGTACGCCGTACTAATGGAATGATCCTCGTTGCCGTAACGGTTGGCTTCTTGCTGTATGCCCTTTTTGGCAATCACCTACCGGCCCCATGGACGCACAAAGGCTATGACTTAGATCGCCTTGTGGGTTTTATGTACATGACCTTAGAGGGCATTTACGGCACCGCGATTGATGTGTCAGCAACCCTCATTATTTTGTTTACGATCTTTGGCGCCTTTTTGCAATTCACCGGCGCTGGCAAGTTCTTTATTGATTTTTCCTTTGCCGCCATGGGCGGCAAATCCTCTGGTGTAGGTCGCACGATTGTGCTGTCCTCTTTCTTACTCGGCGGCCCTTCTGGCTCTGGTGTTGCAACAACCGTAACAGTAGGCTCCGTTGCGGCACCAATGTTAGACAAAGTCGGTTACGAAAAAAATGCGGCCGGCGGCTTACTGGCAGCGGGCGGTCTGGGTGCGATTATTTCCCCTCCGGTACTCGGCGCTGCTGCCTTCTTGATCGCTGACTTTTTAAAGATTTCCTATTTGGATGTGCTCTTGATGGCGTGCATTCCAACCATCTTGTTTTACCTTGGCCTGTTTGTCATGGTTGAGATCGATGTACGCAAGTACAAGATGAAGAGCATTCATTTTGAAACCGC
>JBIPON010000226.1:0-2613 GCA_044379065.1 Polynucleobacter sp.
ATCTCGTATAGAGTGCTAACCCAAAACGACAATCATGTTTGCTTTTTCAAGGCAATTCGGGCATCTCTGATCGCCAAAGAATACAGATTTTCTGAGGGGATTTACATGCGTTTTCGACTGATTAAGCCCAGCGTTGATCAAGGACGTTGAAACCGTGAAAATTCCTGTCGCGCCGCTTTGTGATATTGCCGAAAATGGCACCCGTACCTTCGCTTTGCATGGAAAGTCTGTGCTGGTCGCCCGCACGCAAGCCGGCGTATTTGCCATCGAGAACAGGTGTAGCCATGCCTTGCAGGCCCTCGAAGGTGGCAAATTGAAGGGGTTCCATATCTTCTGTCCCGCGCACGGGGTCCGCTTCGACATGCGTGATGGTTCTGCCATGGGGACATTAACGAAATTGCCGATAAATGTCTGGGACGTCGAAATAATCGACGGTGTCATCCACATCGACATGGATGTTGAATGAACAGGCTGCTTTATATCGGGGCCAGTCCACGCAAGGAACGGTCGCGATCAGCCATGGTTGCCGATCATTTGCTGGTGCGTCTTAAAGAGCGATATCCAGCATTGTTGGTCGAGCGTCTTGACTTGTTCGACATAGATTTACCCGCGTTTGATCAAGATGCCGTTGCAGGGCGCTATCATTTGCTCGCCGGCAACGCCGTTGATCCCGAGCAAGCAGACGCATGGCGGGATCTGAAGAAATGGACTGATCAATTCTTGTCATTTGATGGCTATTTGATAGCCACACCGATGTGGAATTTCGGCATCCCGTATCGGTTGAAACAATATATTGATATCTTGACCCAGCCGGGACTGACATTCCGCAACGATAGCCTTGGCAATGTCGAGGGGTTGGCCAAGGGGAGGCGGGCGATAATCGTTGCTGCCAGCGCCATGCCCTTTGGCAGCCTGCCCGAAATTGACGGGCTGGATTTTCAACTCGCATATTTGAAGGCATGGTTGGGCTTTATCGGCGT
Organism: Polynucleobacter sp.; assembly: GCA_044379065.1. GTDB lineage: Bacteria > Pseudomonadota > Gammaproteobacteria > Burkholderiales > Burkholderiaceae > Polynucleobacter. The sequence continues at coordinate 981 of JBIPON010000226.1, forward strand.
GACAGACATTGGCGCAGTGCGCGTGGCGGGTACCTTCGGACCTGACGATGTTGTGACTGCAGCCATGGCGCGGGCTTTTACTGACGCGGATCGGCTTGCCGAAACAAACTGAACGCGCGATGTGACGCGCGGCGAACCAAGATGGTCTATGCGGCCGATATACAGGCCCCGAATTCAAGCCTAGCTTGCGGGCTGACCTGCGACAGGTCGGAATTTGGGCATAGTGATTTCTGCCGACCATTGTTCGAAAACCACTTCGACGGCGACACCGCATTTTACGCTTTCGACGTCGCAGCCGATGACATTGCTCATCATTCGCGGCCCTTCATCAAGCGTGATGAGGGCAATGACATAGGGGGCATCTGCGGCATATGCGTCCGACACCGCGCGCGTGACGATAGTATAGGTTTCCACAGTGCCGCGCCCGCTCGCTTCGCGCCATTCAAGCTGTTCGGACATGCAGTTTGCACAGATAATGCGCGGATAGAATTGATGCGTGCCGCAGGCCGCACAATATTGCAGCAATAGCTTATGATCGCGACAGCCCTGCCAGAATGGCGCGGATTCTGGGGTTGGGCAGGGGAGAAATTTGTCCGTCTGGCCCGTCATCAGTGCCGCTCCCCTGCAAGGATAACTGTGGTATGACTGGACATGATCCCGCCTTGGCCATGCACAATCGCGACTTTGGCATCCTTGACTTGGCGCGCGCCCGCGTTCCCACGAAGCTGAGTCACGGTTTCGGTAAGTGCAAACATCGACCCCGGATTACCCGGATGGCAATGCGACAAAAGCCCGCCATGGGTATTGACCGGCAACATACCACCCAGTTCAATATTGCCATTTTCCACAAATGCGCCGCCTTCACCCTTTTTGCAAAAGCCTAGATCTTCAAGCTCCACGAGCACCGTGGGTGTGAAACAATCGTACAATTGGGCAAAGTCCATGTCGCTCGGCTTGAGGCCCGCCATGGCATAAGCCCGACGGCCCGATTCCACAGCGAAGGATGTGGTCAGGCTTTGTGCTTGGCTGATATGTTCATGGCCATGCCCTTCGCCCACGCCGAGGATATAAACGGGGGCATGCGGGAAATCTGCTGCTCTATCAGCCGAGGTCATGATGATCGCTGATCCACCGTCCGACACGAGCGAGCAGTCGAGCAGGTGTAAGGGGTCGGCAATCATACGTGAATTCATGACATCGTCGATGGTGATAGGGGTGCGCATTTCAGCAGCCGGGTTGAGGCAGGCATGTTTGCGGCAGGCGACGGCGATCGCGGCAAACTGTTCGGCGGTCGTGCCATATTTGTGCATATGGGCACGGGCGATGAGGGCGTAAAAAGCGGGGACCGTGGGGCCGAAGGGAATTTCAAACTGAGAATGGCCAGCCGACGACTGCATTTTCATAGCCTGATCGCGTGTCAGGCCGCTACGCAAACTGTCGGCCATCGTGATCAGGACGGTATTGCACATGCCACTGACGATCGCCGCTGCTGCATGATGCAGGATGGAAAAGGTCGTGCTGCCGCCAGCACCCACGCTCATGCAATAGCGCGGGAATATTTGCATATATTCGGCCATTGCTTCGGCGTGATACATATAGGGTTCGGCCATCGAATTGCAGGTGATTAGCCCAT
>JBIPON010000073.1:0-8623 GCA_044379065.1 Polynucleobacter sp.
GCATGGTCTAAATAAACAGTGCTTTAGCTTAGTGGGCCAAACTAGGATCATTGGATGTGCCAACAAAACCTGGAATGCGAGTCCGTCGCTCAATCCAGGTCATGAGTCGATTCACTGCAAATGCCGATAAGGCGTAGAGCAAGGTCACTGCTAAATAGATTTCAATGCCGCGTGATGTTTCTTCTTGCGCCTGCATGGCAAACAAGGTGAGTTCGGGTACCGATACCGCAAAAGCCACGGAGGAGTTCTTCACGACATTCATACTTTCTGAAGTCAAGGGCGGAATCACAATCCGTAGTGCCATTGGCAAAATCACATAGCGATAACTTTGGATGCGATTCATTCCAAGCGCGGTTGCGGCCGCCATCTGGCCACTCGGCAGCGATTGAATGCCAGCGCGTACCTGCTCTGCGATGCGCGCTGAGGTAAAAAAGCCCAAGGCAATGCTAACTAATAAATAGGAAGGTAATTCTTTTAATGGGATAACAAAAGATGGGATAACGTGATACCAAACAAAAACCTGAACTAATATTGGTATGTTCCGAAATAGCTCCACCCAGGCAGTGGCACCGCCTATAAGTAACCGACTGCTAAGGCTGCTATTGGGTAGGGTACGCAGCGTACCCATCACTGCGCCAATCACTAAGGCAATCATGAGGCTCAGGCCTGCGACCGCAAGAGTCCAAAGCCAGGCTTGCATTAACCAATCTAAATAACTTGGGTCAGCATTTTGCGCAATACCAAATATCGACGAGATGCAATGATGAACTGGCTCTCCATCGAGCGTACTCTTACAAAAAACGCCAAAATCCATGTTCATGGGTTTTGGCGCTCACAAGCAATAAAGCATGGCATACAACTAGAAAGATTCAAAATCACTTCTTCTGATAGTCTTCCGCAGGCCTGTCATTTAAGTTAGCCCAAGCATTTTTTGTTGCAGCAGACAACTCGAGACCAACCACGCTATTTTTAGGTGGAATTGGCTTTAAGAACCATTTATCCCACAGGCGTGCCATGCCGCCATTCGCAACTATCTTTGCAATGGCTGCGTTAACGTCCGCCTTAAATTGAGGGTCGTCTTTACGCACCATGATCGCAATGGGTTCCGTACTGAGCACCTCACCCACAATCTTAAAATCCTTTGGATTTCTTGAATTAGCGATGTTACCGGCCAAAATCGAGCCATCCATGACAAAGGCATCTGCACGGCCGGACTCCAGCAATAAGAAACTGTCGGCATGGTCTTTACCAAATACTTCATCAAAGTTAACACCGGTTGCTTTTTCATGCCTACGCAAAATCTGAACGGATGTAGTACCCGTAGTGGTCGCTACTTTTTTACCGGCCAACTGAGAAATCGAGTTAATACCTGAATTGGCTTTTACAGCAATACGCACTTCTTCTACGTACAGGGTATTGGCAAAGCTCACATCGCGTTGCCGGGCAGTGTTGTTGGTTGTTGTACCGCACTCAATATCGACCGTTCCATTTTGAACTAAGGGTATGCGATTTTGAGCAGTAACGGGCTGGTAATTAATACGCAATGTACTCAGGCCTAATTTAGCTTTAATGTCATTGAGAATCATCCGACACACTTCGACGTGGAATCCATCGAAGCGACTATCGCCAGTGGTATAGGACATTGGAATCGATGATTCACGCACTCCCATAGTGACTGCGCCGGTGGCTTTGATTTTGTCTAAAGTTGCACTGGAAGCGATTGCACTGTGTGCACAAACCAGCGTCGAGGCTACTAATGCAGCCCTAATCCCAAATACTGCCAATAATGATGCTTTCATTTATAAATTCCTTATTGGATAACGATAGAGAAGTGAAAAAAATCAAGGTGTTTTAGTATTTTCAATGAATTTATCTATATTAGGCTAAACCCGTATTGGTCTATTTATATGAATTGGGTTTCAGGACAAAGCCTTCTGTATTGCAGCAATGGGTTTGTAGTATCCCCAAATATTTAGGCAATATCCAGGCAGGCAATATGTGGCCTGACGTCGAATCATTTTGTTGCTACTGGTACAACGTGATGCAATCGGCATCAAGGCGGGACAAAATCCTGATCTCGGCATCATAGACGGGCGAATGTTGTAATGTAATGATCATCAAAATTACAACTTTATAACAATAACATTGTCCATGGCGTAGATAACGATGCCCCCACGGAAAACCAAGATAATTCATTTAAGATTGGCACGGATTTGTTGGAAAATAGCCGTATCTCGCTTACTTTTTTATAACCCTAGACTTCGTAGTTAAATCCAAAAAGCATTAAAAAACAGATAGCAGAATCACTTTTATCAACCTAATTAATACCCCACAGCAAATATCAAATCCAGTGAATATTAGTGATCTTGAAAACATTCTGAAGGAAGATTCATCAAATATTGTTGCTATTGAATTACTTGCCCTTTTATACCTGCAAAACAATCAGGAAGACAAATTTCATAATCTGTTGAGTAAAAAAACAATAAATTCCCATACAGACGATTTTTATTTCAATATTGGACTAATTTTTTTATCTAAATCTGAATATGAAAAGTCGATACTTTATCTCAATAAGGTATCCCAAAACAATCCGAAAGCTTTTGAAGTATTGGTTAATATTGGACTGGCTTTAGCAAGTCTGAATAAATTAAATGATGCATTGACCTACTTTGATAGAGCAATGTTGCTAAATGAACATTCGGAAGAACTGTATTACAACATCGGCTTAATTCATGATAAAAAAAATGACCCTGTAGAGGCCATGCATTTTTATGAAAAAGCGATTGCAATCAATCCAGACTTTGTGGAGGCATGGATAAACTTAGGCGTTTGCAATTTTGAACGTTTTGAATTTGATAAATCAATCGAATGCTATTCCCAGGCAAAAAAGATTAATCCGCAGGTAATTGATATATGGATTAATGAAGCATTTGTATACAAAGCAATTCTTAGGCGTGATTTAGCCATAGCCTCTCTCGAAAATGCGCTAGCAATTAATCCCCAATCAATTGATGCGATGACATTGGTTGCGGACATTGCCTTAGAAAGCGCCAATTATTCCTTGGCTTCAAGCTTCTATAAGAAAATTATTTTATGTAATAAAAAACAGCCCTTTATTCATGGACTTCTCATGCATTGCAACATGATGCAGTGCAATTGGGATGGGTATTTTGAGAATAGGCAGTTTATAGAGGATGGGGTGCTTAGAGGAGCGTCTGTTACCCCGCCCTTTCCATTTATTGCGTTTACCGATAACCCACAACTTCAATTGAAATCCTCAAAAATTTGGGCGGAAAGCAAATACAGTAAGGATCGCTGTCATTTAAAAGTAAATGGCGTCCGAAAAAAAATCAAAATTGCTTATTTTTCATCTGATTTTTATAGTCATGCAACGACAAGCCTATTGGGTGATGTATTAAAAAATCACGATAAGGAAATCTTCGATATTTATTTGTTTGACTTTAGTATCGTAAGCGATGAGACTAGCAGCGAGTTAGAAAGGTACAGTACTCAAGTTTTTAAAATTAATAATAAGAATGATTCTTTTGTCATCAATTTGTCCAGAGACTTGCAACTTGATATCGCAGTCGATTTAAAGGGATATACGCAATTTTCACGGCCTCAAATTTTTGCATGCGGTATAGCGCCAATCCAGATAAATTTTTTAGGCTACCCAGGCACGATGGGCTGTTCTTTTATTGATTATATTATTGCCGATCAATTTTTAATTCCTCCTAGCATGGCAGCTTTCTATGAAGAAAAAGTTATTTATTTGCCAGATTGCTACCAACCAAATAATGCAATTACTCTTGGTCTTGAAGTATCTACTGCTGAATTTGATCGAGCATATTTTGGCCTTCCTAAAGAAAGTTTCATTTTTGCTTCGTTTAACAGCAGTTACAAAATAACCCCTGAGGTTTTCGACTCTTGGATTCGCATTCTTAAGAATACGAAAAATACCATCTTATTGATCTTAGTAAATACTTCTGAGGCAGAAACAAACTTACAAAACTACGCGGTGTCTAAAGGCTTTGATCACCCAGAAAGGCTCCTGTTTTGTCGCCCGATTAAAAAGAATCTGCATTTATCTCGATTGAATTGTGTTGACCTCCATTTAGACACCTTCCCTTGTAATGGGCATACAACGACAAGTGATGCACTTCGTGCTGGATTACCGGTAATTACAATCTCGGGCAATACATTCGCATCACGCGTGAGTGGTAGTCTGTTGTCCTGCTTGGGCCTGCATGAGCTTATTGCGAATGATCTTTCCCATTATGAAGAAAAGGCGATTACTCTTGCTAGCAATAATGATGATCATGATTTACTCAAACAGAAATTAACTCACTGCTTAGCAAATTCCAGTCTTTTTGCACCAAAAGTGTATGCAAAGAATTTGGAGGCGATTTTTTCATCTCTAGTTAATCAGTGACATTAGCCTTAATGATCATTAGGCATCTAATTCTGCCATTCAAGTTCATGCAAATTGGTTTTAATCAATAAATTTAAGACTACTATGTTGCCGTAATGCAATGCGTTGGATTAACCTACTTATCCATCACATGAAGTGCCCTGTGGAAAAGTAAAAAACCCACTGTGTTTCCACAGTGGGTTAATTTGATTCCTAACTAATCATCAACTAGCTTACGCTAGCATCCAATTAGAAAGTGTGGCGAAGACCTAAAGCGTAGTTGCTGGTACCAGCAGTATTGCCATTGCCAGAAACGCTTGAAGTAATTGCTTGACCATAAATTGCATACAAGTTTGTACGCTTGCTCAAGATGTAGTTGCTACCAACTTGCCAGCCGTTAAAGTTAGCTGTTGGTGAGTTCGTACCAAATGTTGCGTAGCGTCCTGTACCACCACTTGCCCAACCTTCAATTTTTGGTGTGAAGTTACCGCGTACACCGATTTGTTGAGCTGTACGTGAGCCATAAACGGATGAATTTCTAATATCCGTTGCTTTTCTGTTTACGTACTGTGCATAGGCCTTCAGAATACCGAAGTCATATGTCGCGCCAACCAACCACTGGTTGTCTTGGATGTTAGAGCCAGTATTGTTAGAAGAACCAAAAAGTTGTGGTGCGCCGGTTGCTGCAGTTGGCAATGTCGTAGCACTAGTAGCTGCTGCTGCTGGTGCGTATGGGTTCTTAGCTGCCAACGCTTGGTATGTTGCACCTGCGTAGAACTTACCAACAGTGTAGTTTGCGCCTAAGCCCCAACCATTGCGGTTATCGGTACCGCCTTTGCGTTCTGTAGCGGTTGCTACAGCAGATTGTGCTGAGTCTGCATTATCCATAAAGTAAAAACCAGTTGCCTGGACACCAGCCATACGATCAGAGGCAAGCTTTAACATGTTTGCAGTACGAACTGTAAAACCAACGTCGGATCCGCTGCTGGAGTTTGCGTTTGTGAGGGTAGTTGTACTTGATGGAACTACTGCCGGTGCAACGTTGCTTTGCTGACCATAAATTACGTCACCAACGATGTTGTTTAACTGGCCTGGGCTTGTTGCTGCTGCCAATTCAAATGCAGTGGTGTACTGTGTACCGAACGATGCACGGCCAAGACCTTTGCTACCAATACCAACAAAGGACTGGCGGTTCGAGTTACCAGCAGAACCAAGGGTATTGGTTCCGTTCATTGCAAGAGCCATCTCTAAGGTGAAGAATGCGCTCATACCGCCACCTAAGTCTTCGTTACCACGGAAACCTAAACGTGTGGTGCTTTCAGCGCCTTGGCCGAATTCAGAGCCAGTTGCTTTGGTTGTTTTGCCTGCGGCAGAAACACGGTTGTTAACGCCGATATAACCAGCATCAACGATACCGTATACAGTTACCGACGACTGCGCTTGAGCTGCACCAGCAAATGCTGTTACCGCTGCGATTGCAAATAGCGATTTTTTCATTCTTTAAATCTCCATAAATTAAAAGTAATGCCCAAATAAAATTGGGACTTACGAATTTTCTCTCTTTTGACCTGCCAGACTAGGTGTAGAGGCACATGCAGGTACTTTTGCTTGTGAAAAGGATGTTTTTTGGCTTTCTTTGTTGTATCACGACAACAAGGGCTTGGTTTTTTGCTCTTTTTACCTTGTTAATGCCAAAATTGTCAGATGGCAAGCCGTCAATTCTTAAAAATTCTCCAATCAGCCCGTTTTGGTGATGTTTCTGCGCAACAAAGTTTAGCCTCTGCTTATTTGACGGGTGCATTTAAAACGCCGCCACAACCAGCTAACTCCTTGGTTTGGCTCGAGAAATCCTACTTTTCCATTATAAATCAGTCAGTTATCGATATAGGCTCAGGTGATATATCTGATCTAGGCCTAAGTGAGTCTTTGGTTCCTATTTTTAGCCTCCTGAGTACCATTCCGCTTGCCACTACCGTAGGCTCCCCTGCTTTCCCATTTGGCTGGAAGCACTTTTGGAAGCTGGCTGATGTTTCACTCTCTTCCGATACTGCAGCGTCACCGCTTTCTCAAGCTACCCTGAATGCCCGATGGCAGCTCATTCAGTTTTTATTGTCGCCAGAATATGCTGACGAACAAATCCGATTGCGCGATTGGCTTCCCTCCGTTGATCTATCGGAAATGGATTCGCTCCCAGCCGCTGATATGCCCGCACTTCAGATGGTGTGCAAATCCTACTTACAGTCACTTGCTGAAACTGAAAATACGTTTACACAAGCAGCGAAAGAATTACTACTGCGTCTGCAGCCCAAAGATGAAACCCTCTCTGGCCTCTGGTCGCAGTGGCTAGCAAGCGGCAAACCAAATTATTTACTTGAAGCTGCAGAGATGGGCTTAACAATTGCACGTCTAACACTTGGATTGCAGTTGGCGCAATTGGATGGCGTTTCTGATTCTGCTTCTAACTCTACATCTTCCTTTGGCGGTAGCGAAGTCGATAAGGGTCGCTCGAATGCCTCGCTTAAGAAAGCCGTCTACTGGTTGGAGTTAGCAGCAAAGGATGGTGATCGCGATGCCTGGTTTGCGCTTGGTGAGATTTATCGCCGCCCGCAATTTTCCGGATACAACGCAAGCGAGAGTGATCGCTGCTTTGATCGCGCCGCCGATCTTGGGCATGCACAGGCTCAGTTTCGGAAAGGGGCCAATCTATGGCGCAAACGCGAGAAGCTCGATGAAAAAGTTAAAGGATTACAAGCGTCCTATTGGGTATGGCAAGCACAGCAACAAGGCGTTCATGAGGCAAAGGACTTGCTGACGAAGATTCTGGAGTGCTGCCCTAAACCCGCCGCCAATGATTGGCATGATTTGGCGCTTCTGGCTGAGCAAGCCATTAGTCGCCATGCCGAATACAAAATTGAATACGAGTGGCTCTTACTTTGCCATCGCCTCGTCATTGCCAATCAGTTTCATTTTAGTAAGGCCGAATTACTCTTAGCGGATATTGCTCAGTTGCAGCATGAGCACTGCGTGGTGGTGGATATTCGCTGGGAACTACCTAAGATTTTGCCGCGGTTAATTCAGATTGAAACCATTGGACAGCGCCGCGCTCTGCTCGCCGCTGGAAAAGTGTTCGCCGGCAACAATGGCAGTGAGCTCGGCTCAGCATCCAAATCACGTGACCCAATCGCCCGTAATACAGATGAGTACGAAGACGACTTATTCAATAGCAGAGAGCGAGAGGGTAACTTGCGGCAACGACGTTACCGCTTTGATAAGGTAAGCCAGTGGTTGCTGGATACTTTTGCTAAAGAAGCTACTAAACCACCGCCAACTAAAAAGAAGTAATGGTATTTGCTAAGCCTAGGGCTGCTGCTCTGCCTCAGCTCTGGCCTTATCGAGCTCTGCGTCCTTTAAGTCATCCGCAATATCTTCGGCTGATTTTTTGGGCTCGTAGAAGCGTGCAATGAGTAAGCCTAGCTCGTAAAGTAAGGTCATTGGGATGGCCAACAATAATTGTGAGAGCACATCTGGAGGCGTGACAATCGCTGCGATGACAAACGCACCCACAATCACGTAGGGCCTGCTTTCTCTCAGCTTCGCCAAAGTCACAATGCCCATGCGCACCAAGACAACGACTACGACTGGCACTTCAAAGGTAATACCAAACGCCAAGAAGGTGGTCATGGCAAAACTCAAGTACTTATCAATGTCTGTACTCATCTCCGCACCTAAGGGAGCGTTGTACTGCGCCATGAAATTAAATACCGTTGGAAAGACTAAGAAGTAAGCAAAGGCCATCCCAAACAAAAAGAGGCTATAGCTACTTACTACAAGTGGAATGACTAATTTACGTTCGTGCTGATAGAGGCCCGGCGCAATAAATGCCCATAACTGATAGAGCACCCATGGCAAGGCAATTAAGAATGCCACCAGCATGGTGACCTTCATTGGCACAAAGAAGGAGCCCGTAATGTCGGTCACGATCATTTTGCCGCCTGCTGGCAAGGAACTTAAAAGGGGCTGTGCAAAGATATGAAAAATATCCGGCGCCCAATAGGCCAGGCTAGCAAAAACAATGATGATGGCGAGGCCCGCTTTAATAACGCGATCGCGCAACTCAAATAAGTGCGATAAAAAACTCTCTTGCAAGCCCTCGCCTACCGTTGCATCAGCCTTGGCATCGTGATCGGCTGCATCGTGATTGAGTTTGTTGTT
>JBIPON010000220.1:0-2592 GCA_044379065.1 Polynucleobacter sp.
GATATCGAGTTGAGGTGCGACAGCATTTTGTTTTAGTTCAATAAAGGCACATGGGGATTCACCCCATTTTGGATCGGGCATTGCCACTACGGCAGCAGCCAATACCGATGGATGGCGATACAACACATCCTCAACCTCAATACTAGAGATGTTTTCACCACCGGAAATGATGATGTCTTTACTGCGATCCTTGATCTTAATGTAGCCATCTGGATTCATTACCGCCAAGTCGCCAGAATGAAACCAGCCGCCTGTAAATGCCTCGAGGGTTGCCTTTGCATTCTTAAGGTAACCCTTCATCGCAATATTGCCTTTGAACATAATCTCGCCAATCGTTTCACCATCTGCAGGTACGGGCTGCATGGTTGTCGGATGCATGACGGCAACCGCTTGCTGCAAGTGGTACTGCACACCCTGCCTTGCATTCAATCGGGCACGCTCGCCAATGTCCATGGCCGACCATTCCGTATGCTGCACGCATACCGCAGCAGGTCCATATGTTTCAGTTAGGCCGTATACGTGGGTAAGATCAAAGCCCAACTGCTCCATCCCTTCAATCATGGCTGCAGGGGGCGCCGCTCCCGCTACCATGGCGCTCACTTTGTGGTGTATGCCTTGTTTTTGCGCATCGGGGGCATTGATTAGCATATTGTGCACGATGGGAGCACCGCAATAATGGCTTACGCGGTGTTCGCGAATGGCATCAAAAATAGCTTGGGCTTCGACTTTACGAAGGCACACATTGACCCCCGCTCGCGCAGCAACTGACCAAGGAAAGCACCAGCCATTGCAATGAAACAATGGCAATACCCATAAATAAACCGGATGCCGCGGCATATCCCATTCCAGAATGTTCGAGATCGCGTTGGTGTAAGCGCCGCGATGGGAATACACCACCCCTTTGGGATCGCCGGTAGTGCCAGAGGTGTAATTGAGGCAGATTGAATCCCACTCATCTTCGGGTAATGCGTATTGAAAATGTGAATCGCCACTGGCAATAAACTGTTCGTACTCAACCGAGCCAATTGGCTTTGCTGAGCCAAGATACAGGGAATCACTGACATCGATTACATAGGGCTTTTCTTGTTTTCTTTGCGCAAGAATAGTTAGTGCCTCTTGCATCACCGCAGAAAATTCCGGATCAATTAAAACTACCTTTGCTTCACTGTGCTCCAACATAAAGGCAATCGCAGTTGCATCAAGGCGGGTGTTCAGTGCGCAAAGTACTGCCCCCGTCATGGGTACTGCAAAGTGTGCCTCAACCATGGCCGGTATATTCGGCAACATCACCGCTACCGTATCGAATTTTTTAATCCCAAAGTGATTTAATGCAGAGGCAAATTGGCAGCAGCGCTCATAGGTCTGCAACCAAGTACGCCGAATCAAACCATGAATAACCGCCGTATGGTTTGGATAAACTCGGGCAGAGCGCTCAATGAACGTCAGCGGCGTTTGCGCAACGTGGTTTGCAGGATTTTTATCAAGCCCATGTGAATAAATGGAATTTTTCATCTGTACTTTTTTTAGTTGCGCACTTTGAGACACTATATTGGCATATTTAAACGCAAAGGGAGATGCAAAGCCTAATTCATAAAGCGACTTTACTACGTTGTTTTAGCCGAATGCGTAGTAAATCCCTTAGATTTCATTGAGTTGTTGACACTATTAGAGTAAAAATGCTAACTTACGGGTCGTTTGACCAAAACCAAAGCGCATTTTTTACAAATACACATGCGATGTATGCAGTGGATAACTCAGTACCAATATATGAAATCACCAACCGAAAACCCCGTGGATACGAAGGTCGCAACTGAAGCGCCTGTAGAGCAGCCTAAAAAGCCGAGCAAGTCGAGCTCTAGGCAAAAATTCATTCCGGTCGAGGATCTTGATCCCGATGCGCCCCGCTCTGTATTTCAGGATCGCAATTGGAATAAAGAACTCAAGCAGCATTAAGGTAGTTTGAACTTCATGGCTGACCGCTTCGGTCATGCCAAATACGACGCCTATCCTCACGTAACAGGGTAGGCGTATTTTTTTGTCCAGGCGTATTTCCGAAACGCCATAACTGAGCTCCGGTATTCGGGGTTTGTAAAAATGGAACGCCTAAATCCTGATAGCGTGCACGCACCGTTGGATGCGGATGGTTATAGCGATTACGGTAGCCATTTTGTGCAAAGGCCCAGTCTGGATTGACGGCGTGCAGAAGATCCAGAGAAGAGGATGTTTTGCTGCCGTGGTGGGGTGCCATAAAGACCACGCTACGCCCTTGTCTGGGTATCGGCTGATAGAGTAAATGCTGCACTAGCGCCGCCTCTGCCTCACGCTCGGCATCCCCAGTCAACCAAAAAGAGGTGCTGCGATTGCGCACCTCAAGCACACAACTCATTTCATTGGGCTTGCCGCCATAATGGCTCGCATCAAAATTCATCTCTTCATGCGGATGCCAGACTAAAAAGTCGACTCCAGCCCAGCGCCACGATTGACCATACCTACAGGGCAGCACTGGGACTTTTTTTTGACGCAATGAGCGTAACAATGGATTATGGTCAGGCAATGAGCCCAGCATCGAGCCAAAGGTAATCTCGCGCAATA
>JBIPON010000074.1:0-8589 GCA_044379065.1 Polynucleobacter sp.
GTCGATTGCGGAGGCGATGGATTTCCGCAGAGCCATGCGCGAGGTCGATGAGCAGTTTGGTGCTGACTGGTGGTTTAAGGTGTGGGGCCCGGATCATTTGGCCGAAGACGGCATTGGTGAGCGCAGTGACTGGGTTTTAGAGCCCAATGCCAGCTGGCATGACTTTGGTAAGTTGGCTGACGACTTCAATATGCTGGACCCCATCAAGGCGACCATCGTTACCCCTGGTCTTGATATTGAAGGTAACTTTGGTGCAACCGGCATACCCGCGAGCATCGTCACCAAGTATCTAGCTGAGCACGGCATTATTGTTGAAAAATGCGGGCTGTATTCCTTCTTCATCATGTTCACCATTGGTATTACCAAGGGCCGCTGGAATACCTTGGTAACCGAGCTACAGCAATTTAAAGATCACTTTGATAAAAACGCACCGCTCTGGAAAGTATTGCCGGAGTTTGTGGCCAAACACCCGCGCTATGAGCGGGTTGGCCTAAATGACATTTGCCAGCAAATTCATGCTTTTTATAAAGGCCGTGATGTTGCGCGCATGACGACCGAGATGTATACCTCCGATATGGTGCCAGCGATGATGCCATCGGATGCTTGGGCGCAAATGGCGCACAAAAAAGTCGATCGCGTGCCATTGGATCAACTCGAAGGGCGCGTTACTGCCATGTTGGTTACACCCTATCCACCCGGCATCCCCTTGCTGATTCCGGGCGAGCGTTTTAATAAACGCATCGTTGACTATCTCTACTTCGCACGCGACTTTAATGCACAGTTTCCTGGCTTTGAGACCGACATCCATGGCCTGGTAAAGACTGAGGTGGATGGTCGCAGCGAATACTACGTCGATTGCGTACGCTCAGAAAAATAAGATCATCGACTGGGCTTTTCAAGCTCAAAGCGGACTGGCGCATCCTGATCTGCTTTGGGTGAGGCTTTCTCTCCCTCTCCACTTTGCCCGCTCGTAAAGTCAAACTCTGAATTAATTACGACGGGTGGCGGTTTATCCAAGAACGTGGTGACCAGTGCCGGAAAGGCAATCACGAGGCCAACCATGATGAGTTGCAAGCCAACCCACGGTAGAGCGCCCCAGTAAATGTCACTGCTCTTGACCTCTTTTGGCGCGACCCCACGAAGATAGAAGAGAGCAAAGCCAAAGGGTGGATGCATAAAGGATGTCTGCATATTGACGCACAGCATGACGCCAAACCACACGAGGGCTGCATTACCAGCAGCCTGTAAATTTCCGCCCATCGCCTCTAGCAAAACCGGTGCAAGCATTTTTTCAGCGACAGGGGCGAGTAAGGGGACGATGATGAAGGCAATCTCAAAGAAGTCTAAAAAGAAGGCCAAGAAAAAGACCAAGATGTTCACCACAATCAAAAATCCAATCCAGCCGCCGGGGATATCGGCAAAGAGGTGCTCTACCCACACGCCGCCATCCACTCCTTGAAACACCACCGAGAAGCAGGTGGAGCCGATCAAGATAAAGATCACCATCGAGGTCAGGCGCATGGTGTTTTGATAGGACTCGGTAATTTGTTTTTTGAGGTTAGTAATTTTGGCGCGCCGCAGCCAAGCCAGTAACAGAGCCCCCATTGCGCCCATTGCGCCCGACTCCGTTGGGGTAGCAATGCCGAGCAAAATGGTGCCCAAGACCAAAAAGATCAAAAAGGCAGATGGAATAATGCCGAGCAGGCATTTTTTCCACAGTACCCAGCCATTGGCTTGCACATCACTCAGTGGCGCTGCCGGTAGCCAGTCTGGTTTGAGGCGAGTCAGCACAAAGGTGTAGAGCGCAAAAAGCCCAATCTGAATCAAGGATGGCCCCCAAGCCCCCAAGTACATGCTGCCGACATCGGCGCTGCCGGTTTGCGTTTTGAGTTGATCGGCAAGCACAATTAATACGAGGGAGGGCGGTACCAGCTGCGTAATCGTGCCAGAGGCTGCCAATACGCCAGTGGCATAGCGCATGTTGTAGCCGTAGCGAATCATGATTGGCAAGGAGATCATGGCCATCGCAATCACTTGCGCTGCAACGGTTCCAGTAATCGCACCCAGCACAAAGCCGACAATGATGACTGAATACCCCAGTCCGCCGCGTATCCGTCCAAACAGTTGGCTCATCGATTCGAGCATTTCTTCCGCAAGGCCGCAGCGCTCCAGAATGGCTCCCATGAAGGTGAAGAAGGGAATGGCCAGCAATAAATCATTGGCTAGTACGCCACCAAAAATACGCTGTGGTATGGCTTGTAAAAAGACGAGATCAAAAAAGCCTTGGCTGATCGCAATGGCGCCAAAGAAAAGTCCGGCCGCCATCAAGGAAAACGCCACTGGAAAGCCGACCAGCATGAACACAATCAGGCCAGCAAACATCAGGGGCGGCATCCACTCCAAGGGAATCATTGTTTGGGCTTCTTGTAAGCAGTAAGGGCAAGGGCACCCAGTGCATTACTTTGCAATAAAGCGATCCGCTTGATGATTTCGGAGAGGCCTTGCAAGCACAGCATAAAAAACCCCATCGGCACGACAAATTTAATCGGGTAGCGCAAGAGCCCGCCCGAATTAATCGAATGCTCAAGGGATAGGAATGAGGGGTAGAACAGGGAGGTCCAGGACAGCCACGTAAACAAGATGCAGGCTGGCATTAAAAAGAAGCTCAGACCAAATAGATCCACCCAGATACGACCGCGCTCTGAGAGGCGAGCGTAAATCAGGTCGACCCGGACATGCTCATTGCGCTTTAAGGTGTAGGAGGCGCCGAGCATCACGGCCGCGGCAAATAAATACCATTGCAATTCCAAAGGCCAGTTATCGCTGAGATCAAAGCCGTAGCGCATGATCGCATTGCCTGCTGAGATCACACACGAAAGCAAAATGAAGATGCTCGCCGCTTTGCCAAACCACGAATTGATACTGTCGATGCGAGAAGAGATGCGCTGCCAGAAGGCCATCACCGTTCCAAAAGGAGGGCGATGGTTAGGGCTTGAGTTCGGCGCGGCCACGCTGAACAGCCGCCAAGACTTGTTGTGGCGCAGTGCCGCCCGGATGCTGGCGCGACTGTACCGATCCGGTGACGGTCAATAAGGGGAACACATCCTCGCTGATGAGATCCGGCCTAGTATCGAGGCCGCAGGCAAAGCGGAGTTCGGATAAGCTGAGGTCCGTCAGGGCGCATTTACGACCAACGCAGGCTTTGACGGCATGCGCCACCGCTTCGTGTGCATCCCTAAACGCTAAGCCCTTTTTAACTAAGTAGTCAGCTAAATCGGTGGCGGTAGCAAAACCTTCTTCTGCCGCTGCTTGCATGACTGCCTTTTGAACTTCGATGTGCGGAATCATATCAGCAAAAATACGCAAGGTATCTTGCACGGTATCGACTGCATCGAACAAGGGTTCTTTGTCTTCTTGATTGTCTTTGTTGTAAGCCAAGGGCTGGCTTTTCATGAGGGTCAGTAAGGCAATCAAATCGCCATACACGCGTCCCGTTTTGCCGCGGGCTAGTTCGGGCACGTCGGGATTTTTCTTTTGCGGCATGATCGAGCTGCCGGTACAAAACCGATCTGGCAAATCAATAAAACCAAAGCGTGGGCTGAGCCATAAGATGAGCTCTTCCGATAGGCGCGAGACGTGCATCATCAGTGTCGCCGAAAAGGCGCAAAACTCAATCGCAAAATCCCGATCCGATACGGCATCCAGGGAGTTAGTACAAATGCCATCAAAGCCCAGTTTTTTCGCTACCCACTCACGGTCAATCGGGTAGCTGGTGCCGGCTAGAGCAGCAGCGCCCAGCGGCAGGCGATTCATGCGCTTGCGGCAATCGGCTAGGCGACTAGCATCGCGGCTAAACATTTCAAAATAGGCCATGAGGTGATGACCAAAGGTGATTGGCTGAGCAACCTGTAAATGGGTATGGCCTGGCATGATGGTGGCTGCATGGGTCTCTGCGAGGTTAAGCAGGGCAGAACGCAATGCAGTTAAGGAAACCTGAATGCCATCGATGTTACTGCGTAGCCACAAACGCAAATCGGTAGCCACCTGGTCATTGCGTGAGCGGCCGGTATGCAGGCGCTTACCCGCATCGCCAATTAGGTTGGTCAGGCGCGCCTCGATATTGAGGTGAACATCCTCTAGGGCCAGTTGCCATTCAAACTGCCCGGCTTCGATTTCCCCTTTGATTTGGGCCATTCCTTTTTGAATGCCCACTAAATCGGCAGGGCTGATGATTTTTTGCTTGGCCAGCATTTCGGCGTGGGCCAAGGAGCCCTCGATATCGACCAGGGCAAAGCGGTGATCAAACCCAATGGAGGCGGTGTAGCGCTGGACCAGTTCATCGACTGGTTCGGCAAAGCGCGCCGACCACGCTTGGGCCTTGTTGGCCAGGGAATTTTTAGAGGAGCTCATAAAGGCAGTATATTGGTGTCAGTCATCTCTATTTTAAATGTTATGTCCCAACATCCGAATTCTGCCCCTTTCCCCCTCGCCCCAGCGCGTTTAGTCATTGCCTCCCGAGAAAGCCGCCTAGCCATGTGGCAGGCCGAGCACCTGCGCGATTGCTTAAAAGGCCTTTATCCCGACTGCCAGGTCGAGATTTTAGGAATGACCACCCGCGGTGACCAAATCCTCGATCGCACCCTGTCTAAAGTGGGCGGCAAGGGATTGTTTGTGAAGGAATTGGAGGCTGCCTTAGCCGATGGGCGGGCTGATTTGGCAGTCCACTCCCTAAAGGACGTGCCGATGATCATGCCGGACGGCTTTGCTTTAACCTGCGTGATGAGCCGTGAAGACGCGCGCGATGCCTTTGTTTCCAACGATTACGCCTCACTGGATGAGTTGCCACATGGGGCTGTTGTCGGCACATCTAGCCTGCGCCGGGAGGCTATCCTACGCAAGCATTTCCCGCACCTGCAGATTCAACCCTTGCGTGGCAACTTAGATACCCGCATGGGCAAATTGGACCGCGGCGAATACCAAGCGATTATTTTGGCTGCCGCTGGCTTAAAGCGCCTTGGTTTGGCGAGCCGCATCAAAGCCTTCTTGCCGCTTGACCCTTATACGCCGGCAGCAGGCCAGGGTGCCCTCGGTATTGAAACCCTCAGTAATCGGGCAGATATGCATGCCTGGCTCGCGCCCCTTAATGACCTGCCTACCTTGCTTGCCGTTTCGGCAGAGCGCATGGTTTCGAGGCAGTTGGGCGGTTCCTGTGAGGTACCTTTGGCAGCCCATGGCCAGTGGAATGGCTCTCAGTTAGGTATTCGTTCCTTTGTAGCGAGCGTCGATGGCACGCAGATTTGTTTGGCCAGTGCCGCTGCCACGATTAAGACAGTTGCCGATGCAGAAGCCTTGGGGCTCTCTGTGGCGCAGGACCTGATGGCCCAAGGCGCGAGCGACTTACTGCCTTAATCTCCATGAAATCCACTACGCTGGTTGTCACTCGGCCAAGTGGTCAAGCAGGCGCCCTAACCGAGGCGCTCCAAGCAGCAATGGAGAGCATAGCGGCCTCACATTCTGAGCAGGGCTTGCAACAGCCGCAGATTCTTGCTTTGCCGCTCTTAACGATTGTTCCAAAATCCGATCCGACTGTTGCTGCCGCAATCCGTACTGCAATAGAGACTGCTGACTTAGCTGTGTTTGTGAGTCCAAATGCGATTGAGTGCACCATGCGATTGCTAGGCGACGATTGGCAGTCGATCGCAAAGCGCCCCGTTCCAATTGGAGTAGTCGGCCAAAGCAGTTACCATGCCCTCGAACGCCATGGCATTGGCAAAGAAGCCAATCTACCAACCCCCATTTGGATGCCAGAGAATCCCGCGCAGTGGGATTCCGAAGGACTGTGGGAGGCGATTCAAAATCGCTTTCCGAGCTGGGCAGACCGGCGGGTAGTGGTATTTCGCGGTGATGGTGGTCGCGAGTGGTTAGCCGATCAATTGCAATCAGTTGGAGCTCAGGTTAAAGCCATTGCGGTCTACTCGCGCATACCACTAAGTGAGTCTAGCCCCCAGTGGGAGAAGGTCTTGAATGCGAATACCGATGATGCCTTGTGGATTCTCACCTCATCTGAAGCGGTTCGGCATTTAGGTGCCGTTTTAAAAAAGCAGGACCGTCAAGATTATTTGGCTGGCGCGAGTGCGCTATGTCCGCATCACAACATCGCTCGAAGTGCAAAAGAGATTGGATTTGGGGCTGTATTGGAGTGCCACTCGGGCGATGCTGCTTTAGTTAGCGCTGCAATCGCTTGGCTGGAGGCAGCGTCAAAAAAACCTCGTTAACCAATAAGGGATGGCCCTTTAAGTGATAGAGGGTTCTTCTGGCCCATGAGCCGGTCGGCATTTCAGGATAGCGGCGGTGACAATCTTTCCATAAGGGATGACGTCGATCTAATTGGGTAATCTCGCGATGGGCTCTGAGCTGATTGCGATTGTGATTACGACCCTGAAACAAAACAGCACCTAGCGGCTTTTTGCCTAATTTCAGAATGGCATGATTGCTGCCGCTTGAAGTGAGTATCGGAATGATGCTGCGGGCGATGACGACTGACTCTTGGTTGATGAGTAAGAGCACTTCCCGCACGCGGCAGCGTTTGGTGCGCCCATGAAAAAAGCGACTTTCGTCGCTATGGATGGTTTGCAGGCAGTCCGCTAAAACCCGCACCTCGATGCGACTTTCAAAAGCCGCTTCGAGTTTACGCGTTAAAGAACCAGTATCACCAAGCCACGTTTGCCACTGCCGCGGAGCAAGGTGAATTCCACCGGAACCGACTCGATTCCAAACAGAACGGAGGCGATTGCGGTGGCGCATGCTTAGTTGCCGCCGAAGGATCTCCGTTGGCTTCCCGCTGCTTTTGGCTTGCCAAAGCGGGGACCCGTTGGGCGCGAATCGCCCGAGCGTGCACCTGCTGGTTTGGAATCAAAGCGGCCAGTCGGGCGTGAATCGCCTGAACGTGCACCCGATGGTTTGGAATCAAAACGATTGGCTGGACGGGAGTCTCCTGAGAAACCCGCTGGCTTCGAATCAAAGCGACCGGTTGGACGTGAATCGCCAGAGTAGCCACCAGCTGGCTTTGCATCGAAGCGCGGCGCTGGACGCGAATCGCCACCGCTGCGTTGCTCAAAATGACTACCACCCGAACGGGATTCAAAACGACCACCGGAGCGGTTGCCAGGACGCGCGTCGGAACGTGCGCCAGGACGGCCACCAGAGCGACTGCCAGGACGTCCGCCACCACCGCCAAAGCTAGGCTTGGCTTGTGGCTCAAGACCTGGAATCACGGAAGCAACAATGTCTTGCTGTGTAAAGCGCTCGATGTTCCGAATCTTGGCACGATCGCGGTGTTCAACTAAGGTGATCGCAATGCCGTTACGACCAGCGCGACCAGTACGACCGATGCGGTGTGTGTAATCTTCCGGCTTCATTGGCAAGCCAAAGTTAATTACGTGACTGATGCGGGGCACATCAATGCCGCGCGCAGCAACGTCAGTGGCAACCAAAATCTTGGTGTGGCCTTTACGCAGGGATTCGAGGCGACGCATACGAACCGCTTGTGGCATTGCACCGTGCAGTGCAGTTGCTTCGTAACCATTGGCACGCAAGGTGTCGGCAATCTTTTCGCTTTCCACTTGGGTGCTTGCAAACACTACTGCTTGGTCCACGGTAGGATCAGTTAAGAGGTGCTCTAACAAGCGATGCTTGTGCGCTATGTTGTCAGCCCAGTGCATTTTTTGCTCAATGTTGGAATGCACATCACCGGCTTGCGCCAGTTCAATGCGTTTTGCATCATTGGTCAATTGCGTAGCCAAGGACATCACTTTAGGTGCAAAGGTCGCCGAGAACATCAGAGTTTGAGTGCGCTGTTTGCAACGCTCATCAATCGCCTCGAGGTCATCTGCAAAACCCATGTCTAACATGCGGTCGGCTTCATCAATCACGAGTTGCTTAACATCATCTAGGCGAATCGCACGGCTGTCGCTCAGATCGAGTAAACGACCTGGAGTTGCAACGACGAGCAAGGCGCCTTTGAGTGCTTGGATCTGTTTGCCGTAAGGCATGCCGCCCATGACGGTTGCAATCCGAATGCCTTTAAAGCCACGGGCTAAATTAATTGCATCAGCAGCCACTTGTTGCGCCAGCTCACGGGTTGGGCACAGTACTAATACTTTGGGTTGTGCACGGCCAGGAATAGGCGAATTGCTTGGGTTGCTAGCTAGTAATTGATTCAATAAAGGGAGCAAAAAGGCAGCGGTTTTGCCGCTACCCGTTTGGCTGCTGACCAAGAGGTCGCCGCCAGCCAAGGCTGCAGGAATAACCTGTGCTTGTACTGGGGTGGCTTGGGTAAAACCCAATTCAGCTACGTTTTGTAAGAGAGGGGCTGCTAAGCCAAACGATGCAAATGCATTGGCGCTGGAAGTAACGACAGATACCGTTACTTTTTCGCCTGCAGGAATATCAGTATGGGAGTCGGTTGACCCAGTGTGGTTTTCATTTAAAAAAGTCATGCAAATCACATCCCGATCGGGGATGTCTCCGGTTGTGCGCCTCAGTGTTTTAAAGGGCGCGATGGTCTAGGGCATCGACCATCAGACAAGC
>JBIPON010000221.1:0-2578 GCA_044379065.1 Polynucleobacter sp.
TTGGCTGCTGAAATGTCTTTTGGAATATCGACCAGTACGGGGCCGGGTCTTCCGGTCTGCGCAATGTGAAAGGCCTTCTTTAGCGTCAGCGCTAAATCATTAATGTCTTTCACCAAAAAATTGTGTTTGACGATGGGTCGTGTAATGCCAACCGTATCGGCCTCTTGGAAGGCATCTTCACCAATGGCATAAGTGGGCACGTTGCCTGTAATGATGACCATCGGAATGGAGTCGGTATAGGCAGTTGCAATTCCAGTGACGGCATTAGTAACGCCAGGACCGGAGGTCACTAAAGCGACTCCGACCTTGCCTGTAGCACGGGCATAACCATCAGCAGCATGCACAGCCGCTTGCTCATGACGCACCAAAATATGCTCAAACTTGTCTTGCTTATAAATTTCATCGTAGATGAACAGAACGGCTCCACCGGGATAACCCCAAACAAACTCGACGCCTTCTGCATGCAGGGCGTGAACGAGCATCTCGGCACCAATCATTTCTGGTCCGGTTTTGGTAGGAATTGGAGTGGAATCAGCCTTGGAGGCTAAAAATTCGGCGCTGCTGGTATTCATAGTTAAGGTCCTTTGCAATTTTCGGCAAAAAATTGTTTAGGCTGCTCTGTCCCGTGCTTGTGGCCCGAGTTCGAACGGCGCTTGAACTGAATAAAAAACCGCTTCTTGGACGGCCCTCTAATCGGTGAACCTTCAATTGTAAAGCAATACCCTAAAATAGAGCCATACTTCCTACACAAGGCCTTCCTGTTTTTGCATGGCATCTGCCCCCGAACTCGCTGATTTTCTCAGTAGCGTTGAAAAACGCGCATTCAAACAGGCTGTTTACGCTGTGCGGGATGAGGACGCGGCATTGGACATCGTTCAGGACGCCATGATCAAACTGGCCGAAAAATATGGGGATAAACCCAGCGCAGAACTCCCCCTGCTCTTTACCCGCATCCTTCAAAACCGCATCCATGATTGGTTTCGGCGCCAAAAGGTGCGAAATGCCTGGGTTACCCTTTTCTCCAATATGGGTAAGAAATCGGATGAATCCGATGATTACGATCCCTTAGAGCAGCTTCAAGCAGCCGATGACAGCCAAATTCACCAAGATGGTGCCCAAAAACTGGAGCAAAGCCAGCTTTTGCGTAGTCTAGAAGCTGAAATAGCAAAATTACCAGCACGTCAACGAGAAGCCTTCCTAATGCGTTATTGGGATGAGCTAAGTATTGCGGAAACCGCCCATATCATGGGGTGCAGCGAAGGAAGTGTCAAAACCCATTGTTCCAGAGCAACACAAACTTTAGCTAATGCATTGAAAATAAAAGGAATTTCATTATGAACCGCGACCAAGATACCCAATTTGAAGTAGATCGAATTGGCAGCGCCGTGCGCGAATGCCTCGACGGTTCAACCGCACAATTACCCAGCCGCGTGACGGATCGCCTGTATTCGGCACGCCTAGCGGCAATGGCAGCGCGCAAGCAGGAGTTCGTACCGCAATTGGAGCGCGTATTGCGCCCCCAACTGTCCTTGAATCAAGGTGGCAACAGCGGGCAGTCGCCCTCCAATTGGAGTCGATTAAGCTGGTTTGCACCGTTTATTGTCCTGGCCTTGGGTTTATTGGCGATTGCCGAATGGCAGCAAGATGCGCGCATCAATGACATTGCCGCGGTCGACATTGCCCTACTTTCGGATGACGTTCCACCTGACGCCTATATGGATAGCGGTTTTCTGGCATTCTTAAAACTCAGTAGCAATGCCAAACGAGAACTAGAAGCAAGCAGCTCCGAAAAGGCTGACGCTGCAATCGACCCATCCTAACTGAGGATCGAAATCGATAACCATGCTATCCATACACCTCCAGCACACTCAATCTGCACTTGCTGTAAGGCACGGCGCATGGGCTGCGAGTATGGGCGCATTTCTCCTTGTCTTTAGTCTGCTGGCAATTGGTCCCGTAAATCAAGCAGTAGCCCAAACCAAGCAGCCAGCACCTGCCAGCACCCCAAAACACAGCGGCAATTGGGATGACTTAAGCACAGTACAACAAAAGATCTTGGCGCCACTCGAAGAAGACTGGAGCTACCTTTCCAAAGAGCGCCGGCAAAAGTGGATTCAGGTTGCCAATCTTTACCCCAAGATGAAGCGGGCTGATCAGGAGCGCTTGCAATCGCGCATGAACGAGTGGTCCAAACTCTCGCAAAAAGATCGCCGCATCGCGCGCGACAATTACCTCAGCAGCTTGCGTTTCCCTGCAGACGAAAAAGCCTCGGCATGGCAGGCCTACCAGCAACTGAGTCCAGAAGATAAGAAAAAACTGGCAGCCAAGGAAGACAATAAGAAAAAGCCGACTGCAGCCAGTGCGCCCACGCTGCAAAATCGCCCTAACCCAACGCCTACCGTAACGCCGGCTGCTGCGCCCAATAAAGACGATGGCGCATGAGCCAAGCTCCTGTGGACGGCACGCTCAGCTCCGTTGACACCACGCCGACTGCATTGCCCCCGCCTGGCTTTTGGAAGCGGGTCTTCTGCTTACTCTATGAGCAGCTCATTTTGCTAGGCGTGATTGCACTGCTCTT
>JBIPON010000225.1:0-2574 GCA_044379065.1 Polynucleobacter sp.
CTACTACTTGGTGGCCATTTTGTTCATCTTGTTCGACCTGGAAATTGCCTTTCTGTTCCCTTGGGCCATTGCGCTGAAGGAAGTGGGCATGGCCGGTTTTGTGGCCGTGGTGATTTTTTTGACCATTTTGGTCGTCGGTTTTGTCTACGAGTGGAAAAAAGGCGCCCTGGACTGGGAATGACCGTTCGAACAGACAACAACATTGAGCCTGCTTGAGGAATAAAAAATGATTGAAGGCGTGATGAAAGAAGGCTTCATCACCACGAGTTACGACTCGGTGGTGAACTGGGCTAAAACCGGCTCGCTGTGGCCCATGACCTTCGGTCTGGCTTGCTGCGCGGTCGAGATGATGCACTCGGCCGCTGCCCGTTATGACTTGGGCCGCTTTGGTGCCGAAGTGTTCCGCGCGAGCCCACGCCAAGCCGACTTGATGATCGTGGCTGGCACCCTGTGCAACAAGATGGCACCGGCCCTGCGCAAGGTGTACGACCAGATGTCCGAGCCGCGTTGGGTGATCTCGATGGGCTCTTGCGCCAATGGCGGTGGTTACTACCACTACAGCTATTCGGTGGTGCGCGGTTGCGACCGCATCGTGCCGGTGGATGTGTACGTGCCCGGCTGCCCGCCCACGGCCGAAGCGCTGATCTACGGCATCATCCAGCTGCAGCAAAAAATCCGCCGCACGCACACCATTGCGCGTGCTTGAAAGGAATGACGATGACCGATTTCGCCATTCGCCCCAAAGACCTGCAAGACACCCTGGCTGCTGTCCTGGGTGAACGGGTTCAAAAAATCAACATCGCTTTGGCTGAGGTGACCGTTCATGTGAACGCCCAGCATTACCTGAGCGTGATGCAAACCCTGCGTGATGCGCCGGGCTGCCAGTTTGAACAACTCGTTGACTTGGCGGGCCTTGATTACTCGGCCTACCGCGAAGTGGGCACCGATGGCCCACGTTTTGGTGTCACCGTGCATTTGCTGTCGGTGAGCCTGAACCAGCGTGTGCGCGTCAAAGTGCTTTGCCCCGATGACGATCTGCCTTTGGTGGATTCTGTCAACGACATCTGGAACTCGGCCAACTGGTACGAGCGCGAAGCGTTTGATCTGTACGGCATCGTGTTCGAAGGCCACAACGACCTACGCCGCATCCTGACCGACTACGGTTTCATTGGTCATCCCTTCCGCAAGGACTTCCCCTTGTCGGGTCACGTCGAAATGCGTTACGACGCCGAGCGTCAGCGCGTGATTTACGAGCCGGTGAGCATCGAGCCACGTGAAATCACGCCACGCATCATCCGTGAAGAACACTACGGAGGCCTGAACTGATATGGCCGAAATCAAGAATTACACCCTGAACTTTGGTCCTCAGCACCCGGCCGCGCACGGGGTGTTGCGCTTGGTGTTGGAGCTCGATGGCGAGGTGGTGCAACGCGCCGACCCGCACATCGGCTTGCTGCACCGCGCCACTGAAAAGCTGGCCGAGCACAAAACCTACATCCAGTCGCTGCCCTACATGGACCGCCTGGACTATGTGTCGATGATGTGCAACGAGCACGCTTACTGCTTGGCCATCGAAAAGATGCTGGGCCTGGAAGTACCCATGCGCGCGCAGTACATCCGCGTGATGTTCTCCGAAATCACCCGGATCCTGAACCACCTCATGTGGCTCGGCTCGCACGGCAACGATTGCGGCAGCTCGACCATCCTGATCTACACTTTCCGTGAACGTGAAGACCTGTTTGACATGTACGAGGCCGTATCGGGCGCGCGCATGCATGCAGCCTATTTCCGTCCCGGTGGCGTGTACCGCGACTTGCCGGACAGCATGCCGCAGTACAAGGTCAACAAGATCAAGAACGCCAAAGCGATTGAGCAGCTGAACAAAAACCGCAATGGTTCCTTGTTGGACTTCATTGACGATTTCACGCAGCGCTTCCCCAAGTGCGTGGACGAGTACGAAACCCTTCTCACCGATAACCGCATTTGGAAGCAGCGCACCGTGGGCATCGGCGTGGTGGCACCCGAGCGCGCCCTGAATTTGGGCATGACTGGCCCCATGCTGCGCGGCTCCGGTTTCGCTTGGGACTTGCGCAAAAAGCAACCGTACGACGCCTACGACCAAGTCGAGTTCGACGTGCCTGTAGGCAAGACCGGTGACAGCTACGACCGTTACCTGGTGCGTGTGCAGGAGATGCGCGAATCCAATCGCATCATCCAGCAATGCGTGAAGTGGCTGCGCGCCAACCCTGGCCCTGTCATCACCGACAACCACAAGGTGGCACCGCCTGCGCGTGAAGGCATGAAGTCCAACATGGAAGACTTGATCCACCATTTCAAGCTCTTCACCGAAGGTTTTCATGTGCCCGAAGGCGAGGCCTACGCTGCTGTCGAGCACCCCAAGGGCGAGTTCGGCATTTACATGGTGAGCGATGGGGCCAACAAACCCTACCGTCTCAAAATTCGTGCCCCGGGCTTTGCCCATTTGGCCACTCTCGATGAAATGGCCCGTGGCCACATGCTGGCCGATGCGGTCGCGATCATCGGGACCATGGACATCGTTTTTGGAGAGATTGA
>JBIPON010000224.1:0-2558 GCA_044379065.1 Polynucleobacter sp.
GGATCAAATTCAGCGCGATTTAGCTGAGTTGATTCCGCGGGAATTGCGTAGCACCAGTTTGGGATTGATTACCCTCCAAGGGGTTGAGCTCTCACCCGATTTGGCGCATGCCAAAATCTTCTTCACGGTTCTGGGTGCCGAACCAGATCATGCTTTGACTGCCTTACAAGAAAAAGCGGGCTATTTGCACTCGTTGTTGTTCAAGCGCTTGCATATTCATACTGTTCCTACCCTGCATTTTGTGCACGACGTATCGGTTGAGCGTGGCATGGAAATGTCCCGATTAATTGATCAAGCGGTCGACAGTGACCGCAAAGACTGAGAAATTTGATGCGTCAACGCCTTGATGGGGTCGTGCTGCTGGATAAGCCGCTGGGTATGAGTTCACAGGGTGCTGTGACTGCGGTTAAGCGCGCACTCAATGCCGACAAAGCGGGGCATACTGGGACCTTGGACCCAATGGCAACCGGCCTTCTGCCGATTTGCTTAGGTGAGGCAACCAAATACTCACAAGACTTATTGGACGCAGACAAGCGCTACATTGCACGTGTCCGTTTTGGCGCTAATACAGACACAGGCGATGCTGAAGGGCAGATTGTGACGTCCTTTCCTTTGCCGCGGTTTGCAGATGATGCCGCCATTCAAATTGCCTTAAATGCATTATTACCCGCGTTTACCGGCTCGATTCTGCAAGTGCCACCCATGTACTCGGCACTCAAGCGCGACGGTAAGCCTTTATATGAGTACGCCCGCGCTGGCGTCGAGCTCGAGCGCGATGCGCGTTCGGTCATCATCCATGCGATTGCCTGGACAGAGGTGCAATGGCCTGAAGCCACTCTGGAGGTGAGTTGCAGTAAGGGAACGTATATTCGGGTGTTGGCAGAAGACTTAGGCACTGCACTCGGCTGTGGCGCCCATTTAGTTGGCCTTCGTCGCAGCGAAGTGGGTCATCTGAGCTTGGCACAGTCTATCTCCTTAGATGATCTCTTGAGGACAACAGCAGACCACGCGGATTTTGTGCTGCCAGTGGATGCCCTATTACAAACCTTGCCTCACCTCACGGTAGATGCGCAACAAGCCAAGCGCTTAGAGATGGGTCAGCGCGTTCCGCTCGCGGTAAATACTAAATTTCCATTGGCAGAAGCTTTGGTGCGGATTTATCGCGCTACCGCAGCACCCCACAATTTTATTGGTACCGCCGATTGCCGTTCCGGCGTACTGCACCCTAAACGCTTGATTTCACAAGCCCCTTAAGCAGAACAGTAGTATTCACTCAACCTTATTTTTAACTTTAGAAGCTTCACATGACTAAACGCGCACTTCGTAATATTGCAATCATCGCCCACGTTGACCACGGTAAAACCACTTTAGTGGATCAATTGCTGCGCCAATCTGGTACCTTCCGCTCCAATGAAAAAATGACCGAGCGGGTTATGGACTCAAACGACCTTGAAAAAGAGCGTGGCATTACGATTCTGTCCAAAAACTGCTCAGTTGAATACGACGGCACCCACATTAACATCGTCGATACACCGGGTCACGCTGACTTCGGTGGCGAAGTGGAGCGCGTTCTCTCGATGGTGGATGGTGTTTTGTTATTGGTTGATGCGGTTGAGGGCCCAATGCCACAAACTCGCTTCGTGACTAAAAAAGCCTTGGCCTTGGGTCTTAAGCCAATCGTCGTGATCAACAAAGTTGATCGCCCAGGCGCGCGTTGCGATTACGTGATCAACGCAACCTTTGAATTGTTTGACAAACTGGGCGCCTCGGAAGAGCAGCTCGATTTCCCAATCATCTACGCATCTGGCTTAAATGGATATGCCGGTAATACAGAAGATGTCCGCTCGGGCGATATGCGTCCTCTGTTCGATGCTGTCTTAAAGCACGTTCCCGTCCGTGACGATAATCCAGATGGCCCTTTGCAGTTCCAGATCTCCTCAATTGACTACAACAGTTACGTTGGAAAGATTGGTATTGGGCGTGTGAACCGTGGCCGCGTTAAGCCGGGAATGGAAGTGATTTGCATGAATGGCCCGGATGGCGTTCCTTTCAAGGGTCGCGTGAACCAAGTCTTGAAATTCAAAGGCTTGGAGCGAGAGGTTGTTGAAGAGGCCTTTGCTGGTGATATCGCCTTGATTAACGGTATTGAAGAGTTAGCCATTGGTACCACTGTCTGTGCAGTTGATACGCCGGATCCGTTGCCCATGCTCAAAATTGATGAGCCGACCTTGACCATGAACTTTATGGTCAATACCAGCCCACTCGCTGGCCGTGAAGGAAAATTTGTCACCAGCCGTCAGATTCGGGAGCGTTTAGACCGCGAGCTCAAATCCAATATGGCCTTGCGTGTGCGCCAAACCGATGACGACACCGTTTTTGAAGTTTCTGGTCGTGGTGAGTTGCATTTAACGATCTTGGTCGAGACCATGCGCCGTGAAGGCTATGAGATGGCAGTATCCCGTCCGCGCGTGGTGTTCCATGAAGAAAATGGCGTCAAGATGGAGCCGTTTGAGAATCTAACAGTTGATATTGAAGACACCACCCAAGGCGCTGTTATG
>JBIPON010000075.1:0-8455 GCA_044379065.1 Polynucleobacter sp.
AGAACGGTATATATTGCACTGCAATGTGGTGCCGGAAAGAGGAATCGAACCTCCGACCTTCGCATTACGAATGCGCTGCTCTACCAACTGAGCTATTCCGGCGAAGATCTTATTTTAAAGCATGCTTTATTGCGCAGGCAGATTGAAGGAAACGCTGTTTATAAAAAACGATCCAATAACTTGCGGCTTTGTTTATCCAATTGACTGGAATCGCGCACCAAATATTGCACGCCATTGGCGTCGGATATCAGCAAGGTGTTACCGGCAACGCGGCGGATATTTTCCTCACCATTGAGGCGCAGTCGTGTCTCACCGCGATCCGTCTGCACTAGCCAAATACTCGGCGTGGCATAGCTGGATACGCTGCTAATTTTCTCAATGACGGGCATAAACTCACGGGCAGCCAACTCCTCCATCAGTAAGGCCTGATCCTCTTTCGGGATTGCTGCCAAGGACGTAAACCAGAACAGCTCTTTACCAGCCGAGTCCATGAGTGAGATGCCAGCACTCGGTGCGGTAATCGGGAAGGCGCGAACCGCATGGACATCGACATGCTGGGTACCAGCCTGATCGATGAAGACAAGGCGTCCAAGGGAATCACGCATCAAGCTAGGCTTTTTCAAGTGTCTCTCCAATCGCGCCGCCTTCAACCAATTCCGTAGCGTGACGAATTTGTGCCTGATACAACTGGTAGTAGGCGCCTTGGGCTTCCATCAGCTCGTCGTGCGAACCAATCTCCACAATCTCGCCCTTGTCTAACACCACCAAGCGATCGGCTTTGCGTAAGGTAGAGAGCCGATGCGCAATCGCAATCGTCGTACGACCCTTCACCAAATTATCTAAGGCCCGCTGAATTTCTTTTTCGGTCGTAGTGTCAACCGATGAAGTAGCCTCATCCAAGATCAGAATGCTAGGGTTAATCAATAAGGCGCGCGCAATCGAAATACGTTGGCGCTCGCCACCCGATAGCGACTGGCCGCGCTCGCCCACGAGCGAGTCATAACCCAAGGGCAAACGCAAAATAAACTCATGGGCGTGTGCCGCCCTCGCCGCTTCAATAATCTCCTCACGCGATGCGTCGGGCTTGCCATAGGCAATGTTATCGGCGATGGTTCCAAAAAATAAGAAGGGCTCTTGCAGCACAAGGCCAATGCACTTGCGGTAATCGGCAATGCCAATGCTGCGAACATCACGCCCATCCAATGTAATGGAGCCTTCACTCACATCGTAAAAGCGGCAAATTAAATTAACTAAGGTACTTTTTCCGGAGCCACTATGCCCCACTAGGCCAATCATTTCTCCGGGCGCAATGTGCAAGTCAATGCCTTTGGTAACCGCACGATTGCCATAGCGAAAGCCAACGCCACGTAAATCAATCTTTCCTTGAACGGGACCGAGTGGCGCTGGATTCACTGGGTCTGGCACACTGGAGACGTGATCCAAGATATCAAAAATTCGCTTCGTACCAGCAGCCGCCTTTTGCGTATGGGAAACAATGCGACTCATGGTGTCGAGGCGAATATAAAAGCGGCCAATGTAGGCCAAAAAGGCAACTAAGACACCGACTGAAACATTGTTATTGGCAACCTGCCAAATACCAAAAGCCCACACCACCAATAGACCAACCTCAGTTAACAAAGTCACTGTCGGGGTAAACAAACTCCAAACGCGATTAACGCGGTCGTTGATTTGCAAATTATGGTGATTGGAATCTACAAAACGCTTAAGCTCGCGCTTTTCTTGGGCAAAGGCCTTCACCACCCGAATACCTGGAATGGTATCGGTCAGCACATTGGTGACCTCCCCCCAAATACGGTCGATCTTTTCAAAGCCGTAACGCAACTTATCGCGCACTACATGAATCATCCACGCAATAAATGGAAGTGGTGCCAATGTCACCAATGCGAGCAGCGGATCGATCGACGCCAAAATCGCGGCGGTCATGATGATCATGATTAGATCGGTTAAAAAATCGAGCAGGTAGAGCGACAGAAAAACACAAATCCGATCGGTTTCTGTGCCGATGCGGGCGATTAAATCGCCAGTGCGTTTACCGCCGAAATACTCCAGCGACAGTTTTAATAGGTGCTCAAAGGTAGTATTGCGCAGATCCGCGCCAATGCGCTCGCTCACAAGAGCCAAGAGGTAAGTACGCCACCAACCTAAACCCCAGGCTAATAAAGCAGCACCAAGCAGTGCGCCTAAGTAGAGGCGCGCTAGATCAAAGTCGATGGGTTGACCACGCTCATACGGAATCAAAATGTTATCCATCAGCGGCATCGTGAGGTATGGCGGCACGAGGGTTGCGCCGGTCGAGGCTAAGGTCAAAATAAATCCGAAGAACAACTCTTTTTTGTAGGGTTTAGCAAAGCGCCACAACTTCAACAGTGTCCAGGTAGATGGCGGCTTATCGTCAAGGGGATCCTCATCGCTGAGCAAGCTCACTAGCGTTTGCGATGCATGGTATTCATTTTTAAAGGCAGTCAGCAATCGCAGTGCCTGGGGGTTGACGGCGAGGGTGTAATGCCATGTTGCGAGCAAGGTATCGCCCTGCTGTAAGCGCAAGCAACCCACGCCGGCGTGGTCCGAATGACTTAAGTCCATTCCAGCTTGAATTAGCCACGATTGGCACTCCGATCCATTGACCCAAACCAGAAAATCGCCATTAATTAGCAGAAGAGATTTGTTAAAACGCAGCCCTGCATCCAGATCGAGCTCGATCCAGGCTCGGGGCGACAAGGGCTGTAATGCTGGGAGCGATTGGGCCGCCAAGCTATCTTGCCAATGCGCTGGAAGCGGCGGCGGAAGTGCGGAAAAATCGGGTTCCATGGGTACTCAAAGTATAGTGGAGCGCAGATCTTTTCAATTTATTGAATTTGTCAACTTATGGAGCCAGTCCAGCGTTTAAGCATGAATCTGTCATTCTTTTCACTTCTGACCCTTTTCTCCGCCTACCCGATGCTGCGAAGCGCTACCTAGCCCGAAGTTAAGGGATCCCGTTTTTATGCCCCAATTACTCGATAAAACCATTGAGATCCTGAGCGTCAAGCATCTCCGGGGGCCCAATATGTGGACCTATCACCCGGTGATCGAGGTTTGGGTCGACATTGGCGATTTAGAAGATTACCCATCCAACCTCATTCCCGGGTTTTATGAGCGGCTAGTGGCGTGCATGCCCGCTTTAGTTGAGCACCGCTGCAGCTATGGTGAGCACGGTGGGTTTCTAAAACGGATTCAGGAAGGCACTTGGCCTGCCCATATCCTTGAACACCTCACGCTTGAGCTGCAAAACATGGCCGGCATCCCTGGCGGCTTTGGCAAAGCGCGTGACGGCGATCGCCGAGGCGTCTATAAGGTAATTGTTAGCGCGATTAACGAAAAAGTAACCTTAACTGCTTTGGAATACGCGCGCGACCTCTATTTGGCACTAGCGCAAGATACGCAGGATGCTTCGATTCTATTAAAGCAATTGATTGAGCAGTTGCGTGACATTGGTGATGACCTCTTACTTGGCCCCAGCACAGCGAGCATTGTTTATGCCGCTGAGGAGAAAGGCGTTCCATGGATTCGTTTATCCAGTGGCAATCTGGTTCAGCTAGGGTATGGTGCAAAACAGCGGCGCATTTGGACTGCAGAAACCGACCGCACTAGCGCAATCGCAGAAAGCGTTTCGCGCGATAAAGACCTCACCAAAAGTTTATTGAATAGCGCAGGACTCCCTACCCCCGAAGGCCGGATTGTTGCGACTGCACTAGATGCATGGGATGCGGCGGAAGACATCGGCTTGCCGGTAGTGGTAAAGCCGATTGATGGCAACCACGGCCGGGGTGTCTTTATTAATCTCTACACCCAAGAGGAAGTCGAAGCAGCCTATGCTGTTGCAGTAGAAGAAGGTAGCGCCGTATTAGTCGAGCGCCATATTTTGGGCGATGAACATCGCCTCCTCGTCGTTGGCAATCAGGTCGTTGCTGCAGCCAAAGGTGAAACGGTTTGGGTCCTTGGCGACGGTAAGCACAACGTGACTGAGCTGATCAACCTGCAGATTAATTCGGATCCACGGCGTGGTACTGCGGAAGAGTGCCCCTTAAATCCGGTGCGCGTTGACTCCGCTGTTGAGCTCGAGCTCACTCGCCAAAAACTGAGCGCAAAGGCCATTCCTGCAGAAGGTCAGCGGGTTTTTATTCAGAGCAATGGCAACGTCGCCTTTGACGTCACCGATCAAGTTCATCCCGAAGTAGCTCGGCAAGTCGCGTTAGCAGCGCGCGTAGTTGGTCTTGAAATTGCTGGCGTCGATTTAGTCGCGCAAGACATTAGCAAGCCGTTTGAGGAACAAGGTGCTGCGATTGTCGAAGTCAATGCGGGGCCCGGTCTATTAATGCACTTAAAGCCAGCCAGTGGAACCCCGCAACCGGTTGGCAAGGCGATTGCTGACCACCTTTTTCCGGCCAATGTGGATTTCAGAATTCCGCTGGTTGGCATTACCGGATCGAAAGGAAAAACCCTGGTCGCCGAAATGGTTGGTCACTTTCTCAGACTGACAAACCAGTATGTCGGGGTGTCGTGCGGCAATCAACTCTATTTTGGCAATCGGATCATTAAACGAGAGCAGCCATCCGATTGGGAAAACGCCCGCCGCACTCTTCTCAATCGAGCAGTCGAAGCAGCGGTAATCGAAAATAATCATTTGTCGATGCTTATCGAAGGCCTTGCCTACGATCGCTGTCAGGTTGGCGTCGTTCTCAACATCGATTCCAGCACCCGCTTTCCAGAATATGCGATCTACGATGAAGATCAACTCTTCAGTATTGTGCGCACCCAAGTGGATGTGGTCTTACCCAAAGGTGCTGCTGTTCTCAATGCCGATGATCCCTTGGTAGCAAAAATGGCTGAGCTGTGTGACGGCGAAGTGATTTACT
Source organism: Polynucleobacter sp. (assembly GCA_044379065.1). Lineage (GTDB taxonomy): Bacteria > Pseudomonadota > Gammaproteobacteria > Burkholderiales > Burkholderiaceae > Polynucleobacter. Next base: position 4,917 of record JBIPON010000075.1, read on the forward strand.
TTTCTCGCAACGAGAGCGCCACTTTGATTGAAGATCATCTCAAGCAAGGCGGTCGTGCTGTGCTGGTGCGCGGCCAAGAGATTGTTTTAAAAACCGCACGACGCGATGAACAAGTGCTTAAGTTACCAAAAAATCCGAAGAGCACTCCCGACAGCATGCAATGGAAGTCCATTAATTTAGCTGCGGCGATCGCAGCAGCCTGGGCTTTGGATATTCCTTTTAATATTATTCTTGCTGGTACAGAAACGTTTTATTCTGCCAGCGTATCCCAGACAGAGGCGTAATTGAAAGTATCTCGGATTCGCATGTTGCGTGGGCCCAATTTATGGAGCAGGCACACTGCCCTGGAGGCGATTGTCGATTGCGACCCCTTGGAGCGCGCAATCGATCAGCTGCCCGCCTTTGAAGTCAAGCTGCGAGAGCGTTTTCCCCAGCTCGGCTTTATGCGCTTTAGTGGCAAAACCGAGGCAGTCTCTCTGGCACACGTGATTGAACATGCTGCGCTAGACCTACAGGCGCAAGCAGGTTGTCCTGTCACTTTCAGTCGCACCATTCCAACATCCGATGTGGGTGTTTATCAAGTGGTGGTCGAGTACATCGAAGAAGCGGTTGGTCGAATGGCTTTTGACTTTGCCCTCGCCTTAATACAAGCAGCTCGGGATGAGGCGCCGTTTGATCTCGCAACCGCCTTGCATGAATTAGCCTCTTTATACGAAGAGGTTCGCTTGGGGCCAAGTACTGGCTCCATTGTCGATGCCGCCATTGCGCTCCAAATTCCATATCGGCGTATGACTGAGGGGAGCATGGTTCAGTTTGGCTGGGGTAGCAAACAAAAACGCATTCAAGCTGCTGAGACCAGCGATACCAGCGCGATTGCTGAATCGATTGCACAAGACAAGGAGCTCACTAAAAACTTGCTGCATGCTGCTGGAGTGTCGGTTCCCCACGGCGAAGTGGTTACCAGCGCCGATGAAGCGTGGCGCGCAGCTCAAGCAATTGGCGGACCAATCGTATTAAAGCCAAAAGACGGTAATCAAGGCAAAGGTGTGGTTGCCAACATTCGCAGCGAAGAACAAGTGCGCGCTGCTTTTGAAGGAACTCAAGCGTATGGTAGCCAAACCATCGTTGAACGCTACTTACCAGGTCAAGATTACCGTTTACTGGTGGTAGGCAATCAGCTGGTTGCAGCAGCAAGGCGTGAGCCGGCGCAAGTGATTGGCGATGGCGTGCATACCATTGAGCAGTTGGTTGCACTCGAAAATAAAAACCCCTTGCGTGGGGATGGTCACGCTACTGCATTAACCAAGATTCGTTTAGATGCGATTGCAATTGCGACATTGGCTACAGTCAATTTAGATATTGCCTACATACCTAAAATGGGTGAGCGTATTTTGTTGCGCAATAACGCCAATTTAAGTACGGGCGGCACTGCAACCGATGTAACCGAAGATGTCCACCCCGATGTGGCAGCGAGTGCAGTCGCAGCAGCACAGATGATTGGACTCGATATTGCTGGCGTTGATATTTTGTGCGAAGCAATTTATAAGCCCTTAGAGCCGCAAGGTGGTGGCATTGTAGAAGTCAATGCGGCGCCGGGCTTACGGATGCATTTACAGCCGTCTTACGGCAAAGGCCGTCCCGTCGGCGAGCACATTATCAACATGATGTTCCCGGGCGGTGACAATGGTCGCATTCCGACGGTAGCGGTAACCGGCACCAACGGAAAAACTACTACGGTTCGCTTGATTGCCCACCTGATTCATGAAACTGGTTTGCGTATTGGCATGACCACCACTGACGGCGTGTATATAGAAGGTCGGCGAATTGATACCGGTGACTGCAGCGGCCCCAAGAGTGCCCGTAATGTATTAATGCATCCCGATGTCGATGCAGCCGTACTTGAAACTGCGCGTGGCGGTATTTTGCGAGAAGGATTGGGATTTGATCGCTGTGACGTAGCGGTGGTGACCAATATTGGTGAAGGCGATCACTTGGGTATGAATTTTATTCACAGTGTTGATGGCATCGCCATTGTGAAGCGGGTGATTGTGCAAAACGTTTCCGCTACCGGGGTTGCGGTTCTCAATGCAATGGATCCACTGGTTGTGAAGATGCGGGAGAGCTGCCCGGGTGACATTATGTTCTTCTCCTATGATCCAACCCACCCCGTGATCGTGGCACACCGCGCTCAAGATAAGCGTGTTGTGTTTTTTGACGGCACCGACATTGTTGCCGCTAAAGGATCAGAAGAAATCCACCGCATTCCAGTCAAACGCATTCCAATGACCAACCAAGGTTTGCTCCCCTTCCAGATTGACAATGCGATGGCCTCCGTAGGCGCAGTCTGGGCTCTTGGATTGCCGTGGAGCGCTGTGAATACCGGACTGGCTACGTTTGACTCGAGCGCCAATTCTGCGCCAGGTCGTTTTAATCTTTTTCAACACCACGGCGCAACCGTGGTAGCCGACTATGGGCATAACCCGGATGCCATGCGCGCCTTGGTCGACGGCATTCAGGCCATGAAACCAAAACGCAGCCATGTAGTGATCAGCGGTGCAGGTGATCGCCGCGATGACGACATCCGCGCCCTGACCAAAATCCTTGGCAATGCGTTTGACCACGTTATCTTGTATCAAGACCAATGCCAGCGTGGCCGCGAAGATGGTGAAGTGCTAAAGCTCTTGCAAGAAGGCCTGGTTGGTACTACCAAAGCAAAACACGTTCAAGAGATTCGGGGGGAGTTCTTAGCCATCGATACCGCACTGAAGCAACTCGAGCCCGGCGATGTCTGCCTGATTTTGATTGACCAAGTTGAGGAGGCTTTAGCCTACCTTGCCAGCAAGGTCAAAGCCTAAGCTTTTTTACTTTGCGGTGTGGTACTGGCGCAGTAAATTAACTTCCTCTTTCGAGCCCAGCATCACGGATACGCGCTCGTGCAAGCCCTGCGGTTGTAAATCTAAAATGGTATCCACGCCATTGATAACTGCGCCGCCAGCCTGCTCCACTAAAAAGCCCATTGGATTAGCTTCGTACATCAAGCGCAGCTTTCCTGGTTTCTTCGGATCACGCTGATCCCAGGGATACATAAACACCCCGCCGCGCGACAGCACCCGATGCACATCAGCAACCATCGATGCAATCCAGCGCATATTAAAGTCTTTCTTGCGGATACCGCCGCTGCCCGCCAAGCATTCATCGACGTAGCGTTTTACTGGTGCAGCCCAATGCCGCATATTCGACATATTGATGGCAAATTCACGGGTTGATTCGGAAATCCGCACGCCCTGCTTGATGAGTAAAAATTCGCCCGAGACCACATCCAGCGTGAATAAATCCACGCCCTCACCCAAACTAATCGCCAGGGTTGTTTGCGGTCCATAGACCACATAACCGGCAGCCACTTGCGTGCGTCCTGCCTGCAAAAAATCGGCGGTTGTCAGCGGCGCATTGGGATTTGGTTTTTTGAGAATCGAAAAAATAGTGCCAATCGATACATTGACATCAATATTAGAAGAGCCGTCCAGGGGATCAAAGAGCAA
>JBIPON010000222.1:0-2534 GCA_044379065.1 Polynucleobacter sp.
TAGCTCGCAACTCATCCGCAATTGCCGCGAAAGTCAGCAGCCTGGCGCATCCGCCTTTCCGCTAGAGCAACCACAGCAACTTGATCGCCATTCCTTGGAAGGACTTGAGCCCAGCCTAGCCGACCACTTTCATCAGGGTTTGTTTTTGCCGCACGAAGGTCAACTAGACAATCGGCAATTGCTAGCCTCCTTAATGCATGCACTAATTGCCATGCAAGTGAAGCTGTATTGGAATCAGGCAATCGAGCCCGATGATTTGCATCGCCAAGGACAGCATGACTGGGTGATTGATTGCCGTGGTCTGGGTGCAAAAGAGGCTTGGGAATCCAACCCCCTACGCGGCATCCGGGGCGAAGTCATTCGACTGCATGCGCCTGAAGTCAAGCTCAAGCGCCCTACTCGGCTGATTCATCCGCGCTACCCCATTTACATTGCCCCAAAAGAAGATGATATGTACGTGGTTGGCGCCACTGAAATTGAATCGGAAGACTTATCCCCCACTAGTGTGCGCTCGGCAATGGAATTGCTCAGCGCGGTCTATACCGTGCACAGCGGTTTTGCTGAGGCCCGTATTTTAGAAATGAGTACGCAATGCCGGCCCACCCTCAAAGACAATTTGCCTGAGATCCGAATTTCTAAGCCTGGGCTAATGTTAATTAATGGTTTGTATCGGCATGGCTTCTTAATTGCGCCTGCTGTAATGGATTGCGCGATCGAACTGTTGCGCTCTTCGGCAGTAGACCAGTCATCTGCCAGCAGTGCATTAGCCAAGCGCCTTGATTTACGGGTGACGCATGGCCTCCAACATGAGTTACTCGCATGCGCGTCATAGCCAATCAAATACCGCGTGAGCTACCCAGCAATAGTCGCGTCACCGATCTCTTGGCGATGATCGAGGCGAAGCCGCCCTATGCGGTTGCTGTTAATTTGCAATTTGTGCCCAAGACGCGCCATGCGGAATACATCCTGCAAGACAACGATCAGGTTGAAATCATCGCTCCGGTAACCGGCGGTTAATACGCTCTCGACAACAACTCTGTTCCCATGACGACTTCACTCCCCCTTTCTACCAGCGATGCATTGGTTCTCTATGGTGAGACCTTTGCGAGTCGCTTACTCCTCGGTACCTCGCGTTATCCATCGCCGCAAATTCTGGAAAATGCCGTTGCGCTAGCAAAGCCAGGAATGATCACTGTTAGCCTTCGGCGCCAAGGCACATCGACTACCGAAGCGCACAGTGGCTTTTGGGATTTACTGAAAAAAATGGCTGTCCCCGTTTTGCCAAATACCGCTGGCTGCCACAGTCCGCAAGAAGTCATTACGACATCTCAAATGGCGCGTGAGGTATTTGAGACAGACTGGATTAAGCTTGAATTAATTGGCGATGATTACACCTTGCAGCCAGATACCTTGCGTTTAGTTCAAACCGCTGAAACCCTGATTAAAGATGGCTTCAAGGTCTTGCCTTACTGCACCGAGGACTTAATCCTCTGTCAGCGCTTAGTGGACGTTGGTTGCCAAGCAGTGATGCCCTGGGCAGCGCCGATTGGAACAGGACAAGGGCCACTCAATCCCTACGCCATGAAACTCTTGCGTGAGCGCTTGCAGGTGCCACTCTTGGTAGATGCTGGTCTTGGCCTACCATCGCATGCCTGCACTGTCATGGAGTGGGGCTTTGATGGCGTTTTACTCAACACCGCCGTAGCCTTGGCCGATAATCCCGTGGCCATGGCAAGCGCATTTGCAAAAGCCGTCGATGCCGGTCGGGCAGCCTACTTATCCGGTGCCATGCAGGCGCAGAATTCAGCGCAGGCCAGCACCCCCTTGGTTGGCACCCCGTTTTGGCATCAGACTTCATGAGTCTGATACGCGATCTAGCGGAACAAATTGTCACCTGCCATCGGCAAGATGATCTTACGATCCCCATCCCAGAATCCAGCATCAATCAACTGCCACCGGCATTAGACAATACGCACGCTGGTGATCATTACGAACTGGCTGGCGCTCTAGCCGCAATCCAGATGGGCTTTATTGAAACTGATGCACGGGTCTTAGGCAAAGCGTGGTCGCGCATGGCGCATCATGCTGGCGGCTTTAATCCGGCGAGCTGGCCAAGCCTGCCAGACTACTTTGACTTAATGCCAACACCGCACCAGTCCAATGCCAGCGCCTTTCCTGCATGCCCTCATGCACTCGGACTGTATGCTGTATTGCCTAATGCCGAATGGGTTAAGCGCATGGTCGATGCCGAAGTGCCGACGGTTCAGTTGCGCTATAAAGCCGAAGGCGCTCTTGATCACAAACACCTTATTGCAGAAATCAATGCCGCTGTTGCCGCTGTCCAAGACAGCAAGACCATTCTGTTTATTAACGACTATTGGCGCGAAGCCATCGATGCAGGTGCCTACGGCGTTCACTTAGGTCAAGAAGACCTGGCATTGGCTGATTTAGGTGCCATTCGCAAAGCGGGTTTACGTTTGGGCTTGAGTACCCATGGCTACGCAGAAATGGTTTATGCCGATTCATTCTTACCC
>JBIPON010000223.1:0-2529 GCA_044379065.1 Polynucleobacter sp.
TCAGATAGCGATAGCCTATATATATGACTATGAGTAGCCCAATGACAGCGACGGTGCGTATATCCAGCATGATCTTAAATAGGCGTAATCGTTTGTGGCCACACTCAATCATTACGTACATCGCTGCCTCCCTTGGTTATAAAGCACTCAGCTTAGAGAGATGCAAGGTACAAAAACAGGGGAAAAGGATTATTTAGTTGTAGGAAACGACTGAGTTGGGAGTGAAGATGTAGCCAAGCACACTCTTACTTCTTGCTCGCCTTAAGCTCTGCCTCGAGTTCATTGATTTTGCTTTGCATTGCAGCGATTCTAGAATTGAGTAATCCCACATTCAGGTAAGTCTCGTCTGCAACCGGCGATGCGAGATGGCTAGCCCAGCCCAGCCACGATGAATCGTAAATTTTGACCTTCTTGTATCCCAAATTTTGTAACACTACCGCAGTCTCTGCGGCGCGCACACCGCTTTGGCAATACACCACCGTCTCTTTATTGGGGTCTAATTTGGAATACAACGCCTTTAGATCTTCTGTTGACTTTAGGGCCATGCCACTGTTTGTTTTTACTTCGCGCTTGGCGAGTTTTGATCCCGTTGCCGGGTCTTTCCAGTTTTGCTCATACGGAATGCTAATTGCGCCTGGTATATGACCACCCCGAATGGCACGCACATCATTACCCTTAAACTCGTTAACGGTTCTTGCATCGATGACTTGAACGGACTGATCATTAAAGAGCTTACGCATTTGCTCATTGGTTACTACTAAATTGTCTTGTGGAATCAATTTGACATTAATCGCTGCCAAGCTTGACGGAGCTTTCTCGATGGCTAAATTGGCGTCAGCCCAGCCATCAATCCCATCATGAAAAACCTTGGCCTGCTTACCCCCAAAGTAATTAATGGTGAACAAGCCGAAATAGGCATAGGGGTTGCCTCTTGAGCCGTACACAATAATTTCTTTATTAATGTCGAGCCCAGCATTATTAAAGATGGCATTGATATCGGCAATGTCAATATAGTCCTCGCGATTGGGATCCCGTAAGGTAGCACCAATTTCTCCAATATTAATTGCACCTGGAATGTGCCCATCCAGGTAATTTTTATTGGAGCGCACATCCCATAGAATCACCCCGCGTTGCTGCGCGGCTTTGACATACTCCAGATCGACGATGCTGCTGGACTGTGCCCATGCTAGGCCTCCAGAAAATGAGGCAGCTAGAAAAATGGTTTTTACTATAAAAAGGGTGGTTTTCATGGGGAGTTCCTTTGGAATCGCTTGTTACATACTTTACTCTTTGTTTTAGTTACGGCAACACACTGCACTTTACTTATTTTTTTAAATCCGCACTGATTTCCATGGCAGTTTCTTGAAAAGCTTTCATGGCGCCGGTAACGAATCTGCCTTTACGCCAGCAGAGGGCTGCCGTTCGCTTTAAAAATTCACCTGATACGGGTCTTGATATTAAGTCTGCATCGCGCCTGCATGCGATTGGGCTGCCAATGACTGCAAGGCTTCCTGTACGAGCAACCTCGAGCAAATCCCCCATCGTGGATACCTCTAGGCGAACACTCAGTTGAATGTTTTCCCTGCGTGCCTCCATTTCAATTTGCTGCCGCATGAGGAACTGGCGATTAAGCAAGGCAAGCTCCGTATTTTTAAATGACTTGATCGATAGTTTTTTTGGGAAATTGGCCATGCTGTGCGGCTTACCAATCAGGGCAAATTGCTCGGTCAGTAAGGGTTGTTGATAGAACTCCACCAGCTGATAGTCTTCTGGCAATACAGCGATGTCGATATCACCTTGCATTAAGTCAGCTATTAATCGCTCTGCTGATAATTCGCGTAAGTCGATCCTTAAATCCGGGTATGTTTTTAAGAGTCGCAGGCTCGCTGGCAGTGTTATTGCCTTTGAATAGGTATGCGTTGCCCCAATACGCAAAGCGCCCACCACCTGCTTATCGTCATGCATGCTTTGGAGCAGTGCTTCATCCACTTGGCCCATCAGCGGCTCGAGTTTATTTAGTAGGTCTCGGCCAAATTCACTCAAGACGGATCTACGGCCTTTTCGTTCAAATAAAGCGGAATTGAAATGGCTTGAGAGCTCCTTCATTTGTTGGGACAAGGCCGATTGCGTAATATTCAATGCCTCTGCCGCCCGAACAAAGTTTTCAATACGGGCAACGACTAAAAAGCTTCTGAGTAAGCGGTAGTCAATGCGATGAATATTCATAAGTAAAGCTAATGTATTAGTTAATTAAATATTAATTTACATTATATGTTTAATGGATTAGCGTGTCCTTTTCGTACTAAAGAGGCCTCTCCCATGAACTTCTTACCTTCCCGCACCATTTCGCTGTTGTTTGCCCTTCTGGGCGCACTTCTGTTGCCAGGGCTTAGCTCGGCACAAAGCTATCCATCCAAGCCCATCCGGCTAGTGGTGCCCTTTCCAGCCGGCGGCCCAACGGATATCGTGGCAAGGCCATTAGTAGTTCTCTTGGGTGAAAACCTCAAACAACAAATCGTGATTGATAAC
>JBIPON010000244.1:0-2514 GCA_044379065.1 Polynucleobacter sp.
TGGCATTTTTGTTCAAGCGGTGGTCAAAATCGACCGTGTGGCCACACAGGCCGGAGGCATCAAGGCATGAGCTACACCCGACGCAGCAAAGACGAATTGGCCGCCCGTGTGGCGCAAGACATTCCCGAAGGGGCCACGGTGAACTTAGGGATTGGCCAGCCCACTTTGGTGGCCAACCACATTCCCGCCAGCCGCGAAGTGCTCTTGCACAGCGAAAACGGCATCTTGGGCATGGGCCCGGCACCGGCCAAGGGACTGGAAGACTACGACCTGATCAACGCGGGCAAACAGCCGGTGACGTTGTTGCCGGGTGGCGCGTATTTTCACCACGCCGACAGCTTTGCCATGATGCGTGGCGGGCATTTGGACATCTGCGTGCTGGGCGCGTTCCAGGTCAGCGCCGCGGGTGACTTGGCCAACTGGCACACCGGCGAGGCCGATGCCATTCCCGCCGTGGGCGGTGCCATGGATTTGGCGGTGGGTGCCAAACAAACCTGGGTGATGATGGACCTGCAGACCAAGCAAGGCCAAAGCAAACTTGTCCAAGCCTGCAGCTATCCGCTGACGGGCATTGGCTGTGTCAAACGCGTCTACACCGACTTGGCCACATTGGCTTGCACGCCGCAAGGTTTGGTCGTCATTGACATGGTCGATGGCCTCGGGCTTGAAGAGTTATCGGCGCTGATTGGGCTGCCGCTTAAGGCGGCTTGAAAGCGCAGTTTTACTGAGGAAACGGCGCAATGCCCGGCGCTGCGTTGTCCGGCAGGTCTCGGCGCGTGGTGTTCATGACCATGGCCAGCAAGCTGTAGTAACCGCAGTGCGCCGTCATGTCGATGACGCCTTGGTCGCCAAACATCTTTTGTGCAGCCGCCCAGGTCACGTCGCTCACCGATTGGTTGTGCAGCAACTCTTGCAAAAAGTCGTACACCACGGTTTCCTCGGCCGTCATGTTCGGCGGGCGGCGGCCTTCGGCAATCGCGTTACAGGTCTCTTCGCTCACACCCGCTTTCATGGCGATGGGTTTGTGGATGTGCCACTCCACCGGCTGTGACCAGTGGCGTGCGACCACCAGCACGGCAAATTCCGAGTTGTGCAAACCCACGGTGTTGTCGTAGCGCAGGTATTCACCCACTTTTTGCAAGCGGCGCATCAGCTCGGGGCTGCGCATCAAAGGCACAAACGGACCCGAAAGTTTGCCGCGTGGGCCGCTGACCAACTCGTCCACCGCCGCACGTTGGGCGTCGGTCATTTGTTCACGCGGGATTTCGGGCAGGCGGTCGGTTTTGGGGGCGGTCATCGGTCTGTCTCTTGGGGTGGGTTGAAAGATCAAGCCCCAATTTATCACCGGACCTGATGACGATCAGTCGTTTGCGGGATAGCCCGGTGGCGCCACCGCTGCGCCTTGGATCTGGTGCCGCACAAAGGCCTCGGCGACCCAGCCTGAGCGCTTGGTGTCTTCGACAAAACTGTTCAAAAATTGCCGCGCTGGTTCGCTGCGCTGTGCGGGCATGCCCATGGCTTGGTGGATGACCATGAAGCGGCCCGGCAGCAGGCGCACGCCGGGTAAGCGCTGGGCATCGGCTTGGAGTTGTTGCTTCACGCCCGCGGCGACTTCGAGTTGCTGGGCCATGAACACATCGACCACGGCGGGTGAGCTGGGCGAACGCACGATGGGGGCGTGTTTCAGGTGGCGGGTCAAAAACAAATCGTAAGCACTGCCTGCGCCCACTGTGACGCGGTTGCTGGCGTGGTCGATTTCGTCGTTGCTTTGCAGCGGCGAGTCATTGCGCACCAAGTAAGCCCCTTCGATTTGGACATAAGGCGGTGAGAAATGCAGGCCTTCGCCTCGCACGGGGTCGATGGCAAAAAAACCAATGTCGGCTTCGTCTGCGCGCACGCATTGCACCGATTCGTCGGCTTTTTTGAAGATGCGCCACGCAATGCCCACACCCAGCTGGGCGGCCAACAAGCGTGCCAGGTCCGCCGAGATGCCGGAGGGCTCACCCGCCGCATTGAGCCCGGCCAGCACAGGGTTGCCCAGGTTGATGGCCACGCGCAAAGGGCCTTGGGGTGCGATTTGGCGGCTCAGGTCGGTCGGGGTGTGTGCGTGTGAGGTCATGGTCAGAGGCAAAAAAGGCAGCGAAACAGACAGATGATTTTGGTCAGGCGAGCACGGCCAGAACCGCCAAAGGCGCGGTTTCGGCCCGCAGCACGCGGGGGCCCAGGGTGATGGGGGCAAATCCGGCAGCCAGCGCGGCAGCTTCTTCGCTCGGGCTCAGACCGCCCTCGGGGCCGCTGAGCACCGTGACGGGTGCCAACGTTTGAGGACTGTGCATCTGGGTCAAGGGCTGTGTGCCTTCCGACAGTGACAGCACCCAGCGCTCGCCCGGTGGGGCTTTTTTGAGCCAATCGGTCAGCGTCACGGCCGGGTGGATGGTGGGCACGCGGTTGCGGCCGCATTGTTCGGCAGCGGCCACGGCCACGCCCTGCCAGTGCGCCAGCTTTTTGTCGGCC
>JBIPON010000238.1:0-2509 GCA_044379065.1 Polynucleobacter sp.
GCCCTGCTTTGCGCGCTCGGCAAAGGAAGCAACGATCGGCGCATGGGCAATATCAGGGCCGCTGGAGCCATCGACTGCAGGAACTTGATTGACGTTATCAAAGTAGTCGCGCCAGTGATCGGCGACGGAGGTTGGATCTAACAAATAGGATTCGTAGAGTTCTTCTACATAGGGGGCGTTTCCGCCAAATAGATACGAACTTCCCCTAGAGGATTGAATCATGATGCTCACCTTTCATCGGGTTTCCCGAAAAAAACTGTGGATTAAACCGTCTGCACAAGGGCTTCACCCTCTACAGATAGATCATTGCGTATTCAAATACAAGATTAATTTAACACGAATACTGCCATCCTCCAACTAGCCCTCTGTATTTCCTTCCTGAATTATGGAATTTCCTGACGATTAAATAGGATGTTTCCTACGTTCATTTCATCCGATCCTGATAGATCTAGGTTGAAATGCTTTTTATGCTTTCAATCTCCAACAACATTAGCAAATTAAGGAAAAATGAAAGCCATAACCCCTGACTTGGAATACCTCAGCACCCGACAAAGCGCCAAAGTACTTAATGTATCCCTTGGCACCGTTCAAAAAATGGTGGAACTGGGTGAGTTAATTGCCTGGAAAACCCGAGGCGGGCATCGCCGCATCTTGGCCAGCTCGCTTGAGCAGCAATTGCAACGGCGACAGCGCACCATGCGACAAAAGGCGAGCACGCATTGCGTATTAATGGGCATCTTTCGCCGCACCGAAAACAGCCTTGAATTGGCCAACGCCATGCTTGATTGGCAACTCAAAGTCGATATGGAGATATCCATCGACAGCCTTGAGGGCTTAATGCAAGCTGTTTCGATTGCTCCGGATCTGATTTACCTGGATGCATTAATTCCCCCTGTAGAACAGGTCCATTTAATCCATTATTTAAGCAAAAATAGCCGTACACAACGCATCCCCATTTTGGTCGATGAGGGATTTATTCAGCTCCACCCCGGTGTATTGCAGTTGGCAGGGGAAAATGCTGGGGTTCTAAAGCCAGCCCCCAGCGAAAAAGAGGCCTTGGAGGCGGAAGAAATGGTACTTACTGAAAATCCGTTGATACTAGGCTACCCCGCAACCAGCGTCGATTTAGAATTCAATAATGCAAATCCAAACCGGTTTGCTGCGCTGGAATCCGTCTTTTTAGAAGGAATGGGCCGTAAATGCGAGTGGAGCCAGCGGGCGATGACTTAATCCAAAACATTAACATTGAAAAACTAAAGGCCGTCTTAGACGGCCTTTTTAATATATAAATTGTTTTAAAACAATTAGATAGCGTACGAACTTCGGTTTTTACCTTCAATCCATTTTGGGGCTTTTCCACGACCCGTCCACGTCTCCCCAGTAGCGGGATCACGGTATTTTGGCGCCACCTTGCCAGTTGGCCCACGCGTGCCGCCAGCTTTACGACTAAACAAATCGGATGCATTTAGGCCGTATTGCTCGATAATTAGCTTCGCCTTGGCTATGCCATCGGCCTTTTCCCGCTGAACTGCTTCTTTAATTTGCTTATCCAGCTGTTCCCGCTGGGCTAATAATTCCTGATAGGAAGGCATATTCTGAATATCTCCGGCATTGGTTGGTATTTAATAAGCCATATACATAATGGTCAATTTATTATATACGCATTATTAAATAAAAGAGGATATTCAATAATTCCCTTATTCCCGAGTGAAGAATTAAAAGTACTATTAATATAAGATTATTGCTTATTAATTACAGAATTTAATAGGTAATCTTTATAAATATTATTATTTATTTCAGATTGCGAAGAATGATTAACGGCGCATCATAAAACTACCCAAAGCCTTAGCGGTAACCACGCCCGACTCATTAATTACCTCACCCTCGCAGTAGTTGATATTTTTGCCAGCCTTGAGGAGTTTGCCCTCAATAATCAACATGCCGGTCGATGGGCGCATGAAGCTCACGGTCATATCGATTGTCACCATACCTTTGGCATCGGGATGAACGCTCCGAGCAGCTGCAGCCATGGCAAAGTCAAGCAAGGTCATGGAAAGACCCCCATGACCCACCTGAAAGCTATTGAGATGCTCCGGACGTAGATCCAAGCAAATGCGGGACTTACCGTTCTCAGCGAAGTCTGGAACCACGCCAATGAAATCGAGGAAGGGAATAGTAAGCCCAAAATACGATGTGGGCTGGTTTTTGGAAAGGCTCATGAATATGCTCGCAAAAAGGCGAATGAAGAAATTCGATGGTCGGGGCGAGAGGATTTGAACCTCCGACCACATGCACCCCATGCATGTACGCTACCAGGCTGCGCTACGCCCCGACTGAAACTAAAATTGTAGCAGTTGCTTATTTGGCAAATAGGCGATCTGGCTGAGCCATGGCTTTGAATTCGATGGCATTGCCCGATGGATCTAAGAAGAACATGGTTCCCTGCTCACCGACCTCGCCCTTAAAACGAATGTAGGGCTCAATTACAAACTCAACCCCCGCCTTTTTG
>JBIPON010000079.1:0-7853 GCA_044379065.1 Polynucleobacter sp.
CGGACGGCAACATTCCAATGGAGCCGGTGAGCATCGCAGCCTCATCCGAGAGGATATCGCCAAATAGATTGCCAGTGACCACGACATCAAATGCCTTAGGTGCTTTGACGAGTTGCATGGCTGCATTATCGACGTACATATGGGATAACTCGACATCGGGATAGTCGGCGGCTAGCTTGGTCATCACATCGCGCCAAAGCTGCGATGTTTCCAGTACGTTGGCTTTATCTACGCTGCATACTTTTTTACTGCGTTTGCGTGCTGCCTCAAACGCCACCTTACCGATTCGGATTACTTCGGGTTCGCTGTAGTGCATGGTGTCAAATCCTTCGCGCGCACCTTTAAACAGAGCATGCTCTGAAGTACGAATGCCACGCGGCTGACCAAAGTAAATATCGCCATTGAGTTCACGCACAATCAAGATATCCAAGCCACCCACAATTTCTGGTTTTAGACTGGAAGCAGCAGTTAACTCGGGATAGCAAATTGCGGGACGGAAATTAGCAAACAAAGCCAAGTGTTTACGCAAACCCAGGATGGCTTGCTCCGGACGCAATTCACGCGCTAATGTGTCGTATTTCCAGTCACCCACCGCACCAAACAAGATGGCATCGGCGCTTTTCGCGAGCTCCAGGGTAGCTGGCGGCAAAGGATGTCCTGCAAGGTCATACGCTGCTCCGCCAACGGGAGCCTCTTCCAAATCAAATTTTGGACCTAAGACCTTGAGGACTTTGACCGCCTCAGCGACAATTTCCGGGCCAATGCCATCGCCCGGCAATACTGCAATTTTCATGACAAGCCTTTAAAAAGGATTAATTAGCCAGTGCGAGGCTGTTTTTACGGTAGCTGGGTAGCAAGCCAAGGCATCCGCAACACACGCTCTGCTTCGTATGCCTTTATTTTATCGGCATTTTTGAGGGTGAGGCCAATATCGTCTAAGCCATTAAGTAGGCAGTATTTACGAAATCCATCGATTTCAAAGGAATAGCGGCGATTATCTGGCGCAATCACCTCTTGCGCCTCTAGATCAATGGTGAGCTGATAGCCATTAAAGGCCAAGGTCTCATTAAAGAGGTGATCGACCTGCTGCTCAGTGAGGACGATCGGTAAAAGGCCATTTTTGTAGCAATTATTGAAAAATATGTCGGCAAAACTCGGGGCAATCACAGCACGAAAGCCATATTGACCCAACGCCCAGGGGGCATGCTCGCGTGAACTGCCGCAACCGAAATTCTTACGGGCCAGCAAAATACCGGCATTTTTATAGCGGGGCTGGTTCAAAATAAAGTCAGGATTCAAAGGGCGCGAACTGCAATCTTGTCCAGGCTCGCCATGGTCCAAGTAGCGCCATTCATCAAAGAGGTTTTGTCCAAAGCCGGTTTTTTTAATCGACTTTAAAAACTGCTTTGGAATGATGGCATCGGTATCGACGTTCTCTCGGTCGAGTGGAGCAACCAAACCTTGATACTGCGTAAATTTTTCCATTACTTCTGTCTCTGCTTTTTATTGTTATTACTTATTTGACTGGTGTCACCACAACGTCCTTGCCTTGGGTTTGCGATGCAGGCGGATTGCTTGGTGCGGAAGACGATGATTTCGAATCCATTGAGGTGCCTATCTTTTGCAGGTCCTTGCCAACCCCCTCCATGGTATTGGCGCACGCACTAATAAAAATGCCGGTTACCAGCACGACAGACAACTTAGCGATCATGGAATAACGGCGAGTTTGCATGGGATGGTCCTTTCGTTTGGCTAATTACGCAATTTTGCGTACATCGACAAAATGCCCTTCGATGGCAGCAGCAGCAGCCATAGCAGGGCTCACTAAATGGGTTCTACCGCCTGCGCCTTGACGACCTTCAAAATTACGGTTCGATGTCGACGCACAGCGCTCGCCTGGCTCTAAGCGATCTGAATTCATGGCCAAGCACATGGAGCAACCCGGCTCACGCCACTCAAAACCAGCAGCTTTAAATACCCGATCGAGGCCTTCGCGCTCAGCCTGTGCCTTCACCAATCCAGATCCTGGCACGACCAAAGCCAACTTAATATTGGGTGAGACTTTTTTACCCAGGCGATCGACCACCTTGGCAGCGGCACGCAAATCCTCGATTCGGCTATTAGTGCAGGAACCAATAAATACCTTATCAATGGGGATGCTACTCAGCAAGGTGTTAGGTGTTAAGTTCATGTACTGCAAGGCACGCTCCATGGCGCTGCGCTTATTGGGGTCCCGCTCTTTTTCCGGATCAGGAACGCGCTCGCTGATCGGCAATACCATTTCTGGGGAAGTGCCCCAAGTGACTTGCGGCTGAATTTCATCGGCACGCAATTCGACTACCTGATCAAATTTCGCGTCGACATCGGAATGCAAGGTGCGCCAATATTGGACTGCGTGGCGCAAGATCTCTCCGCTAGGCGCATAAGCACGACCCTGAATGTAATCGATGGTGGTCTCATCCACTGCAACGAGGCCAGCACGTGCGCCTGCTTCAATTGCCATATTGCAGATGGTCATGCGGCCTTCCATTGATAAATTCCGAATGGCTTCACCGGCAAACTCGATGGTGTAGCCAGTGCCGCCGGCTGTGCCTATTTTTCCAATGACCGCCAAAACAATGTCTTTTGCTGTTGAGCCGGGCTGCAAACGACCCTCAACTCGAACCAGCATATTC
Source organism: Polynucleobacter sp. (assembly GCA_044379065.1). Lineage (GTDB taxonomy): Bacteria > Pseudomonadota > Gammaproteobacteria > Burkholderiales > Burkholderiaceae > Polynucleobacter. The sequence goes on from JBIPON010000079.1 coordinate 2,676, forward strand.
TTGCTCTTTTTCATCAGCAAGGTTTGGGTCGCAAGCACATGCTCTACTTCCGAGGTGCCAATGCCAAAAGCCAATGCGCCAAAGGCGCCATGGGTGCTGGTATGCGAATCACCGCACACAACCGTCATACCAGGCAATGTAGCACCCTGTTCTGGCCCAATGACGTGAACGATGCCTTGACGCAAATCATTCATCTTGAACTGCGTAATACCAAAGGAGGCGCAATTTTGATCGAGGGTATCGACTTGAAGCTTAGAGATGGGGTCAGCAATCCCTTCGGATCGATCGGTTGTAGGTACGTTGTGGTCAGAGACGGCCAGGTTGGCAGAAATTCGCCATACGGGGCGTTTTGCCAAACTTAAACCTTCAAAAGCCTGTGGACTCGTTACTTCGTGTAATAAGTGCCGGTCGATATAAAGGGTTGCCGTGCCATCCTCTTCCGCACAAACCACGTGCTCGTCCCATAATTTATCGTATAGCGTGCGTGACATACCCGTCCTTATAAACCTTACTTACGCCCTGACATGGGAGGAACCTTGCGAGCCGTTTCCCCAACATACAACTGCCGTGGACGACCGATCTTGTACTCCGAGTCAGTAATCATTTCTTCCCACTGCGCTATCCAACCTACGGTTCTCGCTAAGGCAAAAATACAGGTGAACATATCGGTTGGAATACCAAGGGCGCGCTGCACAATACCCGAATAGAAGTCCACGTTCGGATACAGTTTGCGACTCACGAAGTACTCGTCTTCCAGCGCAATCTTCTCTAAAGTCATTGCTAACTTAAAGAGCGGATCATTCTCGAGTCCCAATTCATTGAGGACTTCATAGCAGGTTTCACGCATCAGTTTTGCACGTGGATCAAAGTTTTTGTACACCCGATGTCCAAATCCCATTAAACGGACATTGGAGTTCTTGTCTTTGACTTGGGCAATAAATTCGCCCACTTTTTCAACTCCGCCATTAGCTTGGATCTCCGTCAGCATTTGCAGGCAGGCCTCATTCGCCCCGCCATGCGCTGGGCCCCACAAGCAGGCAATACCAGCCGAGATCGCAGCAAATGGATTGGTACCAGAGGAGCCGCATAAACGGACCGTAGAGGTCGATGCATTTTGCTCATGGTCAGCATGCAAAATAAAAATACGATCTAACGCGCGCACCAATACTGGGTTTACTTTGTACGGTTCACATGGCGTAGCAAACATCATGCGCATGAAATTGGCGGTGTAGGACAGTGAGTTGTCGGGATAAATAAACGGCTGACCAACCGAATACTTATAGGACATGGCCACTAAGGTTGGCATTTTTGCAATCAAACGCATTTGCGCGATTTCACGGGCCTTCGGATCGCTGTAATCAATCTCATTGTGATAGAACGCCGCCATAGCGCCCACTAAACCAGTCAAGACTGCCATCGGGTGCGCATCACGCCTAAAGCCGCGCAAGAAAAACTGCATCTGTTCATGCACCATGGTGTGGTGCATGATGATGTCTTGAAATTTCGTATTTTCTTTTTCGTTTGGCAAATGGCCGTTGAGCAAGAGGTAGCACACTTCTAAAAAATCACAGTTGGCTGCTAAATCTTGAATGGGGTAACCGCGGTAGAGCAATTCGCCTTTGTCACCATCAATAAAGGTGATCTTGGAATTGCACGATGCTGTTGATAAGAAGCCGGGATCGTAGGTAAATTTACCGGTTTGACCATAGAGTTTGCGAATATCAATTACATCAGGTCCGACTGTGCCTTGGTAGATTGGCAACTCTATATCGGGGGTACCGTCAGAGAACGATAACTTTGCCTTGATGTTTGATTCAATCATGTCTGATCCCACTGTTCGTTAAAAAATAAATGAATAACAAATTATTGCACCCTTGCTACTACCTCTCCCGCAAACGACCTAATAAAGCCAAAAAGGTGGGGGTACTACACACCTCACCCAAAGCAACTACCGCATCAACTCGCCCAATCAGCAGGTCCATTAAATCGTTGTCACTCAAGGCGAGCAACTGAGCCAAGACTATGCCCTGCTCTTCTGTTAAAACATCCGCATAACGCCTGAAAAACCGCTCCAAAATCAGATCGTTTTCCAGTAAACCCCGGCGCGCATCGCTTTTTAAACGATACAAAGCCGCCGCACTGATTGTCATACCGCCCTACGAACCATCAATTCTTTGATTTTGCCAATGGCTTTGGTTGGGTTCAAGTGCTTAGGACAAACATCAACGCAATTCATAATGGTGTGGCAACGGAACAAGCGGTACGGATCTTCTAAATTATCCAGGCGCGCTGCCGTATCCTCATCTCGGCTGTCGGCAATAAAGCGGTAGGCCTGCAACAAACCGGCTGGTCCGACAAACTTATCCGGATTCCACCAAAACGAGGGGCAGGAAGTGGAGCAGGAGGCGCACAAGATGCACTCGTACAACCCATCTAACTCTTCACGCTCTTCCGGACTCTGTAAACGCTCTTTTTCCGGTGGACGGGTGGAGTTCACTAAATACGGCTTGATCGACAAGTACTGCTTGAAAAACAATGTCATGTCGACAATCAAATCGCGCACGACGGGCAAGCCAGGAAGTGGGCGCAAGGTAATGACCTTAGGCAGGGTCAGCATATTGGTCAAACAAGCCAGTCCATTTTTGCCATTGATGTTCATTGCATCCGAGCCACAAACGCCTTCACGGCAGGAGCGGCGGTAGGTAATGCTCTCATCCTGCTTCTTCAATGAGATCAACGCATCGAGCAGCATACGCTCACCAGTCAATTCAAGCTCGTAACGCTGCATGCGCGGAGCAGCATCCACCTCAGGATCGTAGCGATAAATTTCAAATATACGGGTATCACTCATGGTTTATCTCGTTCTTTAATTAGAAGGTGCGCTCTTTGGGTGGAACTGATTCTGCGGTTAATGGCTTAAGTTGCACCGGCTTGTAATCGAGGCGATTACCCTCGCTAAACCAAAGCGTGTGCTTCATCCAGGTCTTGTCATCCCGGGTTGGGAAATCATCGTGCGAGTGCGCGCCGCGACTTTCTTTGCGGGCTGCAGCCGAAATAATGGTGGCATTCGCAGTCTCCACCAGGTTTGAAATTTCCAAAGCCTCAATGCGAGCAGTATTGAAAATCTTCGACTTGTCTTTGACCCAGAGGTGCTTTGCGCGCTCGGTCAGAATAGCCATTTGACGCACGCCCTCATCCATCAGCTTCTGGTTACGGAACACGCCAGCATAAGTCTGCATGGTTTTGCGAATGTCATTGGCCACATCCTGAGCGTACTCACCTGATGTGGAGTTATCGAGTTCAGCAATCCGTGCGAGTGTTTGCTCGCCGGCATTCGCAGGCAAAGGCTTATGCTCACGCTTTTTCAAATCCATATTGACGATGTGATTACCGGCAGCGCGGCCGAACACCAACAAGTCGAGCAAGGAGTTGGTACCGAGGCGATTGGCACCATGAACCGATACACAGGAGCACTCGCCGATTGCGTAGAGGCCGTTAACGATGTGATTCGGATTGCCATCCTTAGGCACTACCACCTGGCCGTTAATGTTGGTTGGGATGCCGCCCATTTGGTAATGAATGGTTGGCACAACCGGAATAGGCTCTTTGGTTACATCGACGTTGGCAAAGTTCATGCCAATTTCGTAAACCGATGGCAGACGCTTCATAATGGTCTCAGCGCCGATGTGGGTTAAATCGAGCACCACATAATCGCCATTGGGGCCACAGCCTCGACCTTCTTTGATCTCCTGATCCATGCAACGCGAAATAAAGTCACGCGGAGCCAGGTCTTTTAGCGTGGGCGCATAACGCTCCATAAAACGCTCGCCGTCTTTATTGCGCAAGATGGCGCCTTCACCGCGACACCCTTCGGTCAGCAATACGCCCGCACCCGCAACGCCGGTGGGATGAAACTGCCAAAACTCCATGTCTTCGAGCGGAATATTGGCACGCGCCGCCATGCCCATGCCGTCGCCGGTATTAATGTAGGCATTGGTCGAGGCGGACCAAATGCGACCAGCGCCCCCGGTTGCCATCAACACAATTTTGGCTTCCAATATGTAGAGTTCGCCGGTTTCCATTTCCAGCGCAGTTACGCCGACAACATCACCGTCGTCATCACGAATTAAATCCAAGGCCAGCCACTCAACAAAAAAGTTGGTCTTGGCCTGGACGTTGCGCTGATACAGGGTATGCAACATGGCATGACCCGTGCGGTCCGCAGCAGCGCAGGCGCGTTGTACCGGCTTCTCGCCGTAATTTGCCGTGTGGCCACCAAATGGGCGCTGATAAATCGTGCCATCGGGGTTGCGATCAAATGGCATGCCGTAGTGCTCAAGCTCGTAGACAACTTTTGGTGCTTCGCGGCACATAAACTCAATCACGTCTTGATCACCTAGCCAATCGGAGCCCTTGATGGTGTCGTAAAAATGGTAGTGCCAGTTGTCCTCACTCATATTGCCGAGCGAGGCACCAATGCCGCCCTGCGCAGCAACCGTATGCGAGCGCGTTGGAAACACTTTAGTAAGGACCGCTACGTTGAGACCGGCTTCCGACAACTGCAAAGAGGCACGCATACCAGAGCCACCGGCGCCCACAATTACCGCGTCAAAGCGACGGCGGGGTAATGCTTTTTTAATCGCAGTCATCGTCTTACACTTTCCACAAAATTTCAGCAGCATAGGCCGCACATGCGACCAGCCACAACACAGTCAAGACTTGCAGGGTAAGGCGAATGCCTACTGGCTTGATGTAATCCATCCAAATGTCACGAATGCCAATCCATGCATGATAAAAAAGGCTTAAGAAGGTTAAAAAGGTCAATAATTTCATTAGCTGGTTGCTAAACAACCCTGCCCACGCTTCGTAGCTTGCGCCCCCAGAAATCAAATAGGCCGCCAATAAAACAACCGTAAACACCACCATCACCACCGCGGTGATGCGCTGAATAATCCATTCTTTCAGGCCGTAATGCGCGCCTACAACGAGACGCTTTGGACCAATGTTATTTGTCGACATGAAGTTCTCTTTACGTAATCGGAATTAAAACAAGCCAAACAATTTAGCGCCTACCGCTGCAGTTAATGCGAGGCTCACGGTCAATACAATGATTGCGGATTTTTGGGCTGCTATTTTTTCAACCCCGATTTCGAGGTCGAGCAGCAGGTAACGAATACC
>JBIPON010000008.1:0-23671 GCA_044379065.1 Polynucleobacter sp.
GCTGGACCCGATTTTAAGCAGCCGGATGCTCCAAAAGTAGCTCGTTTTACTGAAAAGCCGACCGCTACTACATTGGCAACTGCACCGAACGTAGCTGGAGGAACAGAGCAGCAGATTATTCCAGATACGGATATTCCAGCGGAGTGGTGGACCTTATTCAAATCGCCTCAGCTGGATAAGTTGATTAAAACGGCCTTGGAGCAAAATCCTAATTTGGCTGCTGCGGACGCAGCACTGCGCGTTGCTCAAGAAAACGTCAATGCACAAATTGGCGGCCAGTATTTCCCAAGTATTGGATTGGGTGGCAGCGCAACGCGACAACAGCAATCAATGGCGATGTTTGGTCTTCCTGGACAGAATATTTATAACGTGTACAACACGTCCGTTAACGTGGGCTACCGCTTGGATGTATTTGGCGCTGCGAGGCGAACGGTTGAGAGCGCCCGTGCGCAAGCAGAGATTAGTCAATTTCAGCTTGAAGGGGCATATCTTGCTTTAACTGCCAATATCGTGACAGCAGCAATTCGCGAGGCGGCACTGCGTGCCCAATACGCGGCCACATCCGAGATTCTAAAAGCCCAGCAAAATTTTGCAGATGTAACCGAACGTCAGCTTGCCATCGGGACTGTGTCGCGGGTAGACCTGACATCACAGCAAACTTTAGTGGCCAATTCCCAAGTCGATTTATTGACTTATGAACGTAATCTTGCTTTTGCGCGCAATCAACTGGCCGTATATACCGGCGCCTTTCCCAGCAGTGCACAGATTGCTGAATTCGAGTTAGCCAATTTACATTTGCCAGATAAGCTCCCGCTATCTCTACCATCGAACTTAGTGCGGCAGCGCCCGGATATTCGGGCAGCCGAGGCCCTACTCAAGTCAACAAATGCCTTGGTGGGCGTGGCTACTGCCAATCTGCTGCCACAAATTAATCTAAGTGCTAGCGTCGGCTCAGTGGCGCTCTCCTCCGGAGCCTTATTTGGACCCTCGGCGGCAATTTGGAGTGTTGCAGGTGGGGTGTTTCAGCCTTTGTTTCAAGGTGGACAGCTTCTAGCGCAACGGCGTGGTGCGATTGCCGGTTTCGAACAGGCGGTGTTTCAATATCAAGCCACTGTTCTAACTGCCTTTCAGGAGGTGGCCGATGCCCTGCGTGCACTAGAGACGGGTGCACAGTCTCTGAAGGCTGCCGCCGATGCCGAGCGCTACTCTAAACAAACCTTGGATTTAGTACAAGAACAATATAAGTTAGGTACCAGCAGCTACTTAGCTGTGCTGTATTACCAAAATCTATATCAGCAAGCCAAAGTCAAGTTTGTGCAGGCGCAGGCAGTACGCTTTGCAGATACAGCGGTGCTGTTTGCTGCCCTAGGCGGAGGCTGGTGGAACCGAGATGGTCCAGCATATCAACCGAATGTTGCAAGGAATGCGCAATGAAATCATTGCAGGAATTAATTCAAACACTGAAGTCCAAAGTAGATGAGTGGAAACTAATGGAATACGTCAGCAAAGTATGGAAAGCAATAAGTCAGTTATTTAGTCGTATTAGCAATACGCTCCGTCTGCGTGCGCGATTCAAGAACACAAAAACGTATGCCAAGTTGATGGCGATGACGCCTTTGCGCCGCCGCATGATCGTTATGCTGATTTCGGTTTTCATCTTGCTTGGATTGCTGGTTGGTTTCAATACGCTAAAAACTGCATTAATCACCTACTTTATCTCGAGCATGGGCTTGCCACCTGCAACCGTATCGACGATGGTGGCAGAGGAAGATGAGTGGCAGCCGACCTTAAGTAGTGTGGGCAATATCCGCGCATTTCGCGGAGTTGATTTAAGTGCCGAGACTGGTGGCGCAGTATTAGATGTATTCATTAAATCTGGAATGGATGTGAAAAAGGGCGATTTGTTAATTCAGCTCAATGACGCAGCGGACATCGCCCAGCTTAATTCCTATAAGGCAATGGCTGATTTAGCTAAGGTGATTAACGAGCGCGATAAACAACAGCTCGCCATTCAGGCGATTAGTAAAAATGTCTTCGATACGAGCGCGGCGGACGCTAAATCTAAAGCGGCTCAGGTTGAGCAGCAGGCTGCGCTGGTCGCAAAGAAGAGCATCAAAGCCCCGTTTAGCGGTCGCGTCGGCATCATTGCGATTAATCCAGGCCAATATGTCAATGCAGGCGATAAGATGTTAACCCTGCAAACACTCGACCCTATTTTTGTGGATTTCACCTTGCCGCAAAGTACAGCAGGCATGATTCAAGTAGGACAAGAGATTGAAATGAAGACCGACGCATTTAAAGATGCGGGATTCAAAGGCAAGATTACCGCAGTCAGCCCCAAGGTTGAGCTCAATACGCGCAATATGCAAATTGAGGCAATGGTGAGTAATCCAGATAAAAAAGTATTGCCAGGCATGTTTGCCAACGTCACCATCAATTTAGGTAGCCGCATCAAATACCTAACCCTGCCCCAAACGGCGATTACCTACAATCCCTATGGCAGTACGGTCTTCATTGCTCGCAAAACCGATCGCATGGACAAGCAAGGTAAGCCGCTGATTGAGGCTGAACAGGTGTTTGTCACAACAGGCCTCACCCGCGGCGATCAAGTCGCGATTGTCAAAGGCCTTGAGCCAGGCGTGATGGTGGTCACTAGCGGACAGCTCAAATTGAAAAATGGCACGCCATTGATTATTAATAATAAAGTCCAGCCCGGCTTTAATCCGAATCCAAAGCCACAAGAACAATAAATCGAGCGAACTGACTAATTTATGAAGTGGACTGATCTATTTATTCGCAGACCCGTCTTGGCGCTGGTTGTGAGTGCACTCATTCTGGTGTTTGGACTGAAGTCCGCTAGCACCTTACCGGTCAATCAGTACCCACAAACTCAAAATGCCATCGTTACCATCACGACCGCGTATTTTGGAGCCGACCCTGAAACGATTGCCGGCTTCATTACCCAGCCCTTAGAGGCGGCGATTGCACAAGCCCAGGGAATTGATTACCTCTCGTCGACTAGCATTAGTGGCATTTCCACCATTATTGCAACCTTGCAGCTCAATTACGATGCCAATAAAGCACTGACGCAAATCAATACGCAAATCAGCTCAGTGCGCAATCAATTGCCACCGCAGGCGCAGCAGCCTGTTCTAACCGTTCAGGTCGGCCAATCCACTGCAGCAATGTATCTGGGTTTTTACAGTGACGTTATTCCTAACAACAGTACAACCGATTACCTGTTGCGCGTAGTAAAGCCAAAGCTTGACTCGGTCGCTGGTGTTCAAAATGCCGAGATCTTAGGCGGTCGTAAGTTTGCCTTGCGTGCTTGGCTCGATCGCGATCGCATGGCTGGCGTAGGAGTTGGCGCAGATGACGTCTATAACGCACTCGCTGCCAATAATTACCTCTCTGCCGTTGGCAGCACAAAGGGTGAAATGGTGGCTGTGGATTTAGTGGCTGGGACTGATCTACACACCCTGGATGAATTCCGTAAATTGGTAGTGAAGCGTAATGGTACGGACATTGTGTATTTAGACCAAGTAGCCACAGTTAGTCTTGGGTCCGATGACTACAGCACCAATGTGGCATTTAGCGGCAAGCAGTCGGTGTTTATTGGTATCAAAGTAGCCCCCGATGCAAATTTACTGGATGTTGCAGAGCGCGTACGTGCAGTCTTGCCAGATATTCAGAAGCAGTTACCCACCGGCTTAGTGGGCAACATTGTCTATGACTCAACGAAATTCATTACAACCTCAATTGATGAGGTGGTAGCTACCTTGCTTGAGGCGCTCCTCATTGTGACCGTCGTTATCTTCCTATTTTTGGGAAGCTTTCGCGCAGTCATGGTTCCTGTGATTGCGATGCCACTGTCACTCATCGGTACCTTCTTCTTAATGCAGGTCTTGGGTTATTCCATCAATTTGCTCACCTTGCTTGCCTTAGTGCTGGCGATCGGTTTGGTTGTCGATGACGCCATCATCGTGGTGGAGAATGTCGATCGCCATATGAAAGAGGGTAAGTCACCGCTCGAGGCATCCTTGATTGCGGCGCGTGAACTTGGCAACCCGATCTTGGCAATGACGGTAGTGCTTATTGCTGTCTATATTCCCATTGGCTTTCAGGGCGGTCTTACCGGGGCACTATTCACCGAATTTGCTTTTACCTTGGCCAGTGCGGTAGCAGTTTCTGGAGTGGTAGCGTTGACGCTGTCGCCCATGATGTGCTCCCGCATTTTTACCGAAGGGCAAGAGACCACCCCCTTTGTGAAAAAGATTGATGCGATTTTTGATCGCGTGCATCACCGCTATCAGACTTTGTTACGTGACCTCTTAAGTACCTGGCAAGTCATTATTGTGATGGGCGTATTTTTGCTGGGTGGGGTTGCGTATCTGTATGCAACTGCCCATTCAGAGTTAGCGCCCATTGAAGATCAAGGCATTGTGCTGATGCAGGCCTCTGGCCCGCCGAATGCCACAGTCAATCAAATGCAAACTTACGCTGATCAGATTCAAAAAATCGCAGCAGCGGAGCCGGAGTATTTGCAGATGTTCCAAATTACCAGCGCGACTAGCAGTTTTGGCGGCGTACTGATGAAAGATTGGAATGAACGTAGCCGCAGTGCGTCGGCTTTTCAGCAAGACATGCAGAATAAGTGGAATAGCATTGCCGGCGTACGAGTTGCCGCCTTCCAGTTTCCGGCTTTGCCAGGGGCCCAGGGCTTACCAGTGCAGGTGGTTATTAACACTACCGAGTCATATGAAAATCTCAATGAAGTATCCCAGGCCGTACTCGATAAAGCACGCAAGAGCGGCATGTTCTTCTTTGTGGATAGCGACCTAAAGATTGATAAACCACAAAACGTCTTAGAGATTGATCGCGAAAAAGTCGCCGCACTGGGCATGACCCAGCGTGATGTGGGTAATGCACTCTCAGCTGCGCTTGGCGGGGGCTTTGTAAATTACTTTTCAGTTGCGGGTAGATCGTATCGGGTGATTCCGCAGGTCAAGCAAGTTGATCGACTCAACCCAGATCAAATATTGGATTACTACATTCGCACGCCCAGTGGCGAGATGATTCAGGCGCGGACCATTGCTAGCATTAAGCAGCGCGTGGTTCCGCAATCCATCAATCACTTCCAGCAGCTGAATTCCGCCACGATAATTGGCGTTAGTACACCATTCGTATCCCAAGAAGAGGTCCTTAAGTTTATTGCGCAGTCATTAAAAGAAGTGGCGCCCAATGGCTACTCCATTGATTACGCCGGGCCATCACGGCAGTTCATGAATGAGTCGGGTGGTTTCTTGGCCACTATGTTCTTTGCCATTTTGATTGTCTTTTTAGTATTGGCCGCCCAATTTGAAAGTTTCCGTGACCCTATCGTGATCTTGGTTTCGGTACCATTGGCTTTATTTGGCGCACTGATATTTATTAATCTTGGCTTTACCACGCTCAACGTCTACACCCAGGTCGGCCTTGTGACACTGATGGGGCTGATTAGTAAGCACGGTATTTTGATTGTGGAGTTTGCTAATGAGCTGCAAGCAGCGGGGCGAAGCAAGCTTGATGCGATTGTTGAGGCTAGTAGTGTTCGTTTGCGCCCCATTCTCATGACCACGGCAGCGATGGTATTGGGTGTGGTCCCATTGGTGATTGCCTCGGGCGCTGGTGCTGCAGGGCGCCAGTCCATGGGGATCGTGATTTTTACTGGCCTCTCGATCGGTACTTTATTTACCCTGTTTGTGGTGCCGGCGATGTACCTCTTTATTGGCGCCGATCATCAAGCCAAGAAATTCAAGCAAGCTTAGGGCGTTCCCGCCCTGAGTTGTTTAGGCTACCGTGAGATAGGCCGTTTCACTCTCTAGGCGCTTCATCCATGCTTCAATCGCAGGATACGATGTACGCTGACCTACTTGCTCAGGAAACTTGTCGGCCAACATGATCCAGCGATTGACGCAGAGACCTAAGGCAATATCAGCTAGGCTGAAACGATTACCAGCGCAATACAAATGGGATTCCAAAGCTTGATTGAGGATGCTCAATAGGCCGCTGGCCGTTTCATAGTTTTTGCGAATCAAATCATAGTTCCGTTCATTTTCAGGGGTCCGTGTCAGACCTAAAAAAGCTGGCCGCACGGCTGGCCAGAAAGTAGTGAGTTGCCAATCCATCCACTTGTCAGCAGAAGCTTGGCTATTAATGTCGGCCGGATAGCGTCCGTTCTGGTCATACTTGCGAGCGAGGTAACGCAAAATGGAATTGGACTCCCACAGCACGAAGGATTCGTCTTGCAATGTCGGCACTAAACCATTGGGGTTTAATGCTAAGAATTCAGGGGTATTGACTATGCCAAATTGCAGGCCGGCATCGATGCGTTCATAGTCTGCGCCTTCTTTAAGCCCAAGCTCGTGCAGGCACCATAGAATTTTTTGGACATTGATTGAGCTGGCTCTACCCCAAAGACGCATCATACAAAATCCTTTACTCGATTGGGGCGCGCTCAGGCAGGCGGAGGCCCATAAATTGACTACGTGAAAATACTAGTGGATCACGCTCTTCATGGTGTTGCATGTTGACGATGCGCGCAACAATAATGCGGTGGTCACCGCCTGGATGAACGGCGATGGTTTCGCACTCAAAGTACGCGACACAATCCGGCAGCATTGCTAGACCAGAGGGGGTGGTCACCAGATCGACTCCCGCAAATTGATCGCCAGTGCTTTTAGCAAAACGCATGGCGAGGTCTTCCTGTGATCGCTCTAAAACATGAATCAATTGCTTTTTTCCAACTGCAAAGGCATCCATCAATACGGAACGCTCAGACAGACTCCACAGCACGAGGGGCGGATCTAAGGAGACCGTATTGAATGAGCTAATCGTGACACCAACCGCTTGACTATTGCTTCCAATGCCAGTGATGACGGTTACGCCCGTAGCGAAACTAGAAAATGCCTTACGTAATTCGGTGGGTGAAGCTGAACTCATGCAGGGCTTTATCTTTAAACTTATTTAGTGTTTGGTGTAATGCTAGTGCCCGGAATGGGCGTCAATATTTCATTTTCTTCTGCACGAACGCACTTGAAACGATATTCGTTTGATGCTTTTGAGATAAAGCTGGCGCCCAGGTAAAAGTCAGATTGACAGGCCTTCGTAGCAAAATTCATGACTTCTTGCGGTGCGGCAGAAGATTGTATGAGGCGCATATTCCCCATCGACATCTTGATGTCAGTGGAAGAGCAGCCGGCTATAACAAGGGTAGTCAGCCCAAGAGGGAGTAGAATTTTTTTCATGGAACACTCCATAATTCGTAATGCTTGTTAGGATAAACGGTTTACGGCCTGCGAGTGAAAATTAGCGGTATGGCGCTGTATTGAAAGGAAAACGATGTTTAAGGCAATTGTTATAAATAAAGACGACAAAGGCTACCGTGCAGAACTGGGCCAGCTTGAGGAATCAGCGCTCCCAGCGGGGGATGTGCGTGTTCGAGTGCACTATTCGACGCTGAATTACAAAGATGGCTTGGCAATAACAGGCAAAGGCCCTGTGGTTAGAAGCTTTCCAATGGTTCCTGGGATCGATTTTGCAGGCGAGGTACTGGAAAGTACATCACCTGAATTTAAGGTGGGCGATGCCGTTTTGCTCAACGGCTGGGGCGTAGGCGAGGGCCACTGGGGTGGTTTAGCCCAGCAGGCAAGGGTTAAGGCGGATTGGCTGATTCCATTGCCTAAGGGCTTTACTGCCAAACAGGCATTAGCCATTGGTACCGCAGGGTATACCGCTATGCTGTGTGTCATGGCATTGCAAAAGCATGGTGTGAAGCCGGCCGATGGTGAAGTGCTGGTTACTGGCGCTGCGGGCGGCGTCGGCAGTTTTGCAATTGCCCTACTGAGCAAGCTTGGTTTTACGGTGGTTGCTAGTAGCGGCCGCCCCCAAGAGGCGGAGTACCTTCGGTCTTTGGGCGCTGCAGAAGTAATTGACCGGAGCAGCTTATCGGAGCCAGGTAAACCATTGGCGCGTGAACGGTGGGCTGCTGTGGTGGATAGCGTAGGCAGTCATACCTTGGTTAATGCCTGTGCAGCAACCAAGAGTGAAGGTGCGGTAGCTGCCTGTGGCCTTGCGCAAGGCATGGATTTTCCAGGTACCGTAGCACCCTTCATTTTGCGTGGTGTGACCCTCTATGGCATCAATAGCGTGACCGTGCCCAAAGCCAAGCGCATTGCGGCGTATGAACAACTGAGTGCCTTGGTGGATCTCACGACATTGGAGGCGATTTCTCAAGAAATTAGTTTAGGAGAGGCAATTCAGTATGCCGACGCCTTAATGAAAGGCAATGTTCGGGGCCGGGTGATTGTGGACGTGAATCGTTAAGGCAATGGGCTTAACGATGGATCATTGCCTTGCGATGTTTGACGTAGCGGGAGCTGAAGATTAATCGTAGCTTGTTCGTCGTCCGATAAAGAGGACCAGCGTGCGATTTCATCCAGCGTGCGAAAGCAACCCAGGCAATAACCGGTTTGCGGATGCATTTCACACCAATTGACGCAAGGCGATTTGACCACTGAACTATCCTTTTATAAAACCAAGTAAGCAATGAAAACGCCACCGATTACAAACGCAACTGACCTGAATTCAATTCAATACCCCTGGGGCGATCAATTGCCTGAGAAAGCCATTCCATTGGAACTGCTACCCGGAGTACGTTGGATCAGAATGCCGCTCCCCTTCGCTTTGGATCATATCAATCTCTGGTTAATTCGGGATGACTTTAATGGTAGGGCGGGCTGGACTATTGTTGACTGCGGCATTGCAAATGACGAGACCCGCGCCATTTGGGAGGAGATAGAGCGAACCCAGCTGGAAGGATTGCCGGTGTTGCGGGTGATTGTGACCCATATGCACCCCGATCACGTTGGCCTAGCGCAATGGCTTTGCGACCGCTGGCAAGTGCCTTTGTGGATGTCGATGTCGGATTACCTTACTGCGCAGTGGCTTAGCCATGATCAAGGTGGTGCCGCCATTGGCGCCACTCCTGGAAGCGGCGGCGCGGCAGATCATTTTCAGCGGCATGGCCTTTCCAGTAGCGAAGATCTAGAGAAGCTCCGTGGCCGTGCCGACTATTACAAGCGCATGGTGCCTGGTGTGCCAAAGCGCTACCGCCGCATCATGGAGGGCGAGCAGATTGAAATGGGCGGACATCAATGGCAGGTCATCATGGGCTATGGTCATGCCCCCGAACATGCCAGTCTTTATTGCGCAGAGCTAGGGTGTTTCATTTCAGGGGATATGGTGCTGCCGCGTATCTCGACCAACGTGAGCGTCTATGATGCCGAGCCTGATGCTGATCCACTTGGGCTGTATTTAGACTCATTGGTAAAGTACACGGCGCTGCCAGAAGATACCGTCGTTCTGCCATCCCATGGCAAACCCTTCAGGGGCTTGCATTACCGCATCAAGCAGTTACAAGACCACCATGTCGACCGCCTGGCTGATACCTTGGGTGCATGCTATGAGCCGCGCCATGCCCGCGATATTGTTCCAGTGTTATTTAAACGCAGCCTGGACACCCACCAAATGAGTTTTGCCATGGGCGAGGCGATTGCCCACCTCAATCACCTGTGGCGTCAAGGAAAGTTGCGCCGCGTGCTTTCTTCCGACGGGGTGTGGATGTTTTGCGTGGTTTAGCTGCGCTGGTTTTTGTGCTGGAGTCAGCGCTTTCATCGGACTTGGGCGTCATAGCCTCCCCAAAGGACTTCAGCGCTAATAGAGTTGCATGCTGAACCTCAAGGCCCTGAATCGTCGTTTTGAGGATGTTGTGGTTCATGGAAAGCCAGTTTTCAACGCTTTTTAAGTCCTTAATCCGCTTTTCAAGCTCATCAATATCCACCCCTGGAAAGCCAGCAAATCCGGCCGGGCCCTTTGACGGGTCGGCAGCAAAGGGAAACTGCCCAGCAGTTTGGCCAGCCGCAACCCCTTGCCCCCACATGGTCTTGAGCATTTCCATGCTTTGATTGAATTCAGGAATGGTTCCAAACATACGGCCTCCAAGTCGGCTTGATGCCGATAAAGTCATTAGAATAGTGGCTTATTAAGATTAACCCCTCTATTTAAACAATGCAATCAAACGGTTCCAATTTGGTATTTACCCGGGGCGGCGAATTGCCAGCGCTGCTAAACGACCGCATCCTGATCTTGGACGGCGCCATGGGAACCATGATTCAGCAATACAAGTTAAGCGAAGCTGATTACCGTGGCCTACCAGGCAATACCCGTTTTGCTGATCATCCGGGCGATCTGAAGGGGAACAACGAGCTCTTGGTGTTAACGCAGCCCCACATTATCCAAAAAATCCATGAAGACTATTTGGAGGCGGGCGCAGACATCATTGAAACCAATACCTTTGGTGCGACTTCGGTAGCGCAAGAGGACTACAAAATGCCGGGCTTAGCTCGCGAGATGAATGAAGCTGCTGCTCGTTTGGCGCATGATGCCTGTGCCAAGTTCAGTACGCCGGAAAAACCGCGGTTTGTGGCCGGTGCCATTGGGCCTACCCCAAAGACCGCCAGTATCTCGCCAGACGTCAATGACCCGGGCGCACGCAACATTAGCTTTGATGCCCTACGTGATACCTACCGCGAGCAAATTGAAGGTTTGTACGCAGGTGGGGTAGACCTTTTTTTAGTCGAAACCATTTTTGATACCTTAAATGCCAAAGCAGCGATGTTTGCCCTCGATGAATTTTTTGAGGACACCGGCGTTAAGTTACCGGTCATGGTTTCTGGAACGGTGACCGATGCATCCGGACGTATTTTGTCTGGACAAACAGTAGAAGCGTTTTGGAATAGCTTACGTCACATCAAGCCACTGACATTCGGCCTAAATTGCGCGCTCGGAGCAGCCTTGATGCGCCCCTACATTGCGGAGCTGGCTCGCATTTGCAATACCGCGGTCTCGTGTTACCCCAATGCAGGTCTGCCAAACCCCATGAGTGATACCGGCTTTGATGAGACGCCCGAAATTACTTCTGCGCTGGTCGACGGCTTTGCTAAAGATGGATTAGTCAATTTAGTTGGTGGCTGCTGTGGAACCACCCCGGATCACATCCGTGCAATTGCCAATGCAGTTGCGAAGCGCAAGCCCAGGGTTTTTTACCGTGAGCCCCAAGTAGAGGTAGCAGAATGAGCAAGCGCGTGATTGCCCCAATGCGTTTGTCTGGCCTCGAGTCGTACAACGTCAGTCCAGTGGTTGGCTTCGTCAATATTGGTGAGCGCACCAACGTGACGGGATCCAAAGCCTTCTCGCGCATGATTTTGAATAATCAATTTGATGAAGCCTTGGCCGTAGCACGGCAGCAGGTTGAAAGTGGCGCGCAGATTATCGACATCAATATGGACGAGGCCATGCTCGATTCGGAGGCGGCTATGGTGCGCTTTTTGAATCTGATTGCATCCGAGCCGGATATTGCCCGTGTGCCCATCATGATCGACTCATCTAAGTGGAGCATCATCGAGGCCGGCTTAAAGTGCGTTCAAGGCAAGCCTATCGTCAATTCGATTTCTTTAAAAGAGGGTGAAGACGCATTTCGGCATCAAGCCAAGCTGATCCGTCGTTATGGGGCCGCCACGGTAGTCATGGCGTTTGATGAAAAAGGGCAGGCCGATACCTATCAACGCAAAACAGAAATTTGCCAGCGCTCCTATCAAATCTTGGTTGAGGAAATTGGATTTCCTCCAGAAGACATTATTTTTGATCCCAATATTTTTGCGATTGCAACCGGGATTGAAGAGCACGATAACTACGCGGTTGATTTTATCAATGCAACGCGCTGGATTAAAGAAAATCTACCGGGCGCGAAAGTCAGCGGCGGTGTTTCCAATGTGAGCTTTTCATTCCGTGGTAATGATCGTGTTCGTGAAGCCATTCATACGGTATTTTTGTACCATGCGATTCAGGCAGGTATGGACATGGGCATTGTCAACGCTGGCCAGCTTGGGGTCTATGCCGACTTAGACCCAGAGTTGCGTGAGCGAGTGGAGGACATCGTACTCAACCGCTTTAAAGAAAAGGATGGCCAAACCGCAACGGAGCGTTTGTTGGCAATCGCAGATCAATTTAAGGGCGATGGCATCAAGCAAGTTGAGAATCTCGTATGGCGTGAGGCGCCGGTGCGGGATCGTCTTACGCACGCCTTAGTGCATGGCATCACTAACTTTATTTTGGACGACACAGAAGAGTTACGTGCGGACATCATGGGTTCCGGCGGCCGTCCGATTGAGGTGATTGAGGGCCCCCTCATGGATGGCATGAATGTGGTCGGCGATTTGTTTGGTGAAGGCAAAATGTTTTTGCCGCAAGTCGTAAAAAGTGCGCGCGTGATGAAGCAGGCAGTAGCACACCTCATTCCCTATATTGAAGAAGAGAAGCGCTTGCACGTTGCTGCTGGTGGTGAAGCTAAAGCCAAGGGTAAGATTGTGATGGCAACCGTAAAAGGCGACGTGCACGACATTGGCAAAAACATTGTGACCGTTGTTCTTCAATGCAATAACTTTGAAGTAGTCAATATGGGCGTGATGGTGCCTTGCGCTGAGATTCTAAAAGTAGCAAAGGAAGAGAAGGCCGATATCGTCGGACTGTCTGGTTTGATTACCCCGTCCCTCGAAGAGATGACCTATGTTGCCCAAGAAATGCAGCGCGATCCGTATTTCCGTGATCAGCAATTGCCCTTGATGATTGGCGGGGCAACTACATCCCGCGTTCATACTGCAGTCAAAATTGCGCCGCACTATGACGGCCCGGTCGTCTATGTGCCGGATGCGTCACGCTCCGTCTCAGTTGCATCGAGCCTGCTATCGGATGAGAGTGCCAGTAAGTTTATTCAAGACTTGCGCGATGACTATGAGCGTATACGCTTACAGCACGCCAACCGTAAGGTAGCCCCAACCATTTCACTGGAAGCGGCACGCCAGAATCGAGAGAAAATCGATTGGAGTACCTATACGCCAGAGAAGCCGAAATTCATTGGTCGCCGCGTCTTCAAAAACTTTGCCCTGAGCGAGATTGCAAAGTTCATTGACTGGACTCCGTTTTTTCAAACCTGGGATTTAGCGGGTAAGTTCCCGGCTATCCTGGAAGATGAGGTGGTTGGCGTTGAGGCGAAAAAAGTGTTCGCTGATGCCCAGGCGCTATTAGAGAAACTCGTAAAGGGGCAGTGGCTTCAAGCGGATGGCGTAGTAGCGTTTTATCCTGCCAACACCCTTGGCGATGACATTGTGTTGTATAGCGATGAGAAGCGCGAGCATCCTCTATTTGTTTGGCACAACCTGCGCCAGCAGTCGGAGCGGCCGGTCGTAGACGGAGTTAAGCGCCCTAACCGTTGCTTAGCAGACTACGTTGCGCCGCGCGATTCTGGGGTGGCAGATTATGTTGGCTGTTTTGCCGTGACTACCGGACACGGCGTTGAAAAGAAAGTCGCTGAATTTCAGGCAAAAAATGACGATTACAACGCCATCATGCTCAAGGCCTTAGCAGATCGCCTGGCAGAGGCATTTGCTGAACTCATGCATCACCGCGTACGTACTGATCTATGGGGCTATGCCAGTGATGAGTCTTTGACGAATGAGGCCATGATTGATGAGCAATATCGCGGCATTCGGCCTGCGCCCGGTTATCCGGCCTGCCCAGCGCATGAGGTCAAGCGCGATATGTTGCGCGTCGTTGGCGCAGAAGACATTGGCATGACCCTAACGGAGTCTTTTGCCATGGATCCCGCGTCCAGTGTGAGCGGATTTTATTTGGCGCACCCCAATGCGCAGTATTTCAACGTTGGTAAGGTAGCGGCCGATCAAGTCGAGGATATGGCCAAGCGCCGTGATGAATCAATTGAAACGGTGCGCCGGTCCCTATCGAGCTCTTTGGAGTAATCCACTACCTTAGTACAGCAAAGGCTTGTCTTTAGGCGCCCCACACGATGGGCTCATTTGCAGCCCTAGCCTGTTTCATGAGTTCTAGAAAGGGAAAGGCGCGCTGCCCTAGGCGATCGGCTGTGGGCCTCTTCTCATCCGAGTCTGCTGGGATATCTTGCATGCTACTTTTGGAGGCTACATCGGCCGAAATGGCAGATTCAAGTCGAGCAATAAACTCCGGCAAACGCTCTGCGACCAAAATGCCCCGTTTCTCTAGGGGATGCTCAAGGATGTCAAAAATACGTTGGCTCAAATCCGATAGCATGATGACATCGGGGCCTGCTTTGGAGTGAAATTGATAGATCATAATTCAGCTTACCACCTTTAAGCAGCCCCTATTCATAATCGGCCACTACGCCTGATAAACTCACCTTCTATGCTGTTAAATCACAAAAACCAATTAATTGCATCTTTACGTGCTGCCCTGAACGCGGTTGCAGATAGTCGCGGTATTGCACAGGATGCGCTGATTGAGCCACGGCTTGAGCGGCCCAAATCAGTGGACCATGGCGATGTCGCTTGCAACATTGCATTGCAAATTGCTAAAGCATGGAAGATGAATCCCCGTGAGTTAGCTCAAGCCATTGTGGATTCCTTGGGAGCAGACCCCAGTTATGCAAAACTGATTGCGTCGAGTGAGATTGCGGGCCCTGGATTTATAAATTTTCGCTTAAGCAATAAAGCCAAAACCGAAGTAGTAACAGCGGTACTGGATCAGAAAAAAGCATTCGGTAAGCGTTCAGGCGATGAAGCGCCCAAGGCAATGGTGGAGTTTGTTTCTGCCAATCCAACTGGCCCCTTGCACGTTGGCCATGGCCGACAAGCGGCGCTTGGCGATGCCATCGCCAATCTGTTGGATACCCAAGGGATTGCAGTGCACCGGGAGTTTTATTACAACGATGCTGGGGTGCAGATTACGAATTTAGCGGCATCCGTGCATGCCCGCTTGAGCGGGCTCAAGCCGGGTGATTCAAGCTGGCCAGAGCAGGCTTACAACGGTGATTACATTGCAGAGATTGCAGAGGCGTACAAGGCCTCCCCTGAATGTAAGGGAATTGATGACTTGGTAGCAATTCAGCAGTTTGCAGTTGCCTATCTTCGCAATGAGCAGGATATCGATTTACGCACGTTTGGCGTTCAGTTCGATTGTTACTATCTCGAGTCATCTTTGTATACCGACGGCAGTGTGGCTCAGATCGTCGCTGACCTGGGATCGGTAGGCAAAACATATGAAGCCGATGGCGCATTGTGGCTTAGGACCACAGAGGATGGTGATGACAAGGATCGTGTCATGCGCAAGTCCGACGGCACATACACCTATTTTGTCCCTGATGTGGCCTACCACGCGAGCAAGTGGCAGCGAGGCTTCACTAAAGTAATTAATGTTCAAGGTAGCGATCACCATGGCACCATTGCCCGCGTGCGCTCTGGTTTACAAGGGGTTGCGCAAAAACGCGGCTGGATTATTCCAGCCGATTACCCCGACTATGTTCTGCACAAGATGGTGACGGTGATGCGGCATGGGCAAGAGGTCAAGATTTCAAAACGGGCCGGGTCTTATGTGACCGTTCGCGATTTAGTGGAATGGTCTGGCGGCGTTTCAGAGTCGATGAATGCTCAAGAGCGCGAATTGGCCTTGCAACGCGGACGTGATGCAGTACGCTTTTTCTTAATTTCACGTAAAGCCGATACGGAATTTGTTTTTGATGTGGATTTGGCGCTGCAACAGAATGATGAAAACCCGGTTTTCTATGTGCAATACGCCCATGCGCGTATTTGCTCCATCTTGCAACAATGGAGCGGCACCGATGTAGAGATACTTAATGCTGATCTTTCACTCTTAGATAGTAAGGCTGCCGATCATTTACTACGCCGCCTTGCGGAGTATCCTGAGATGCTAACGACTGCTGCTGCCGAGTTATCCCCACACGCAGTGGCGTTTTATCTGCGCGATTTGGCAGGGGATTTTCATACTTTTTACAATGCAGACCGGGTTTTAGTAGACGATGTAAACCTTAAATTAGCTAGGTTGGCTTTATTGTCGGCAAGCCGGCAAGTGATTGAAAATGGATTAGCTTTATTGGGTGTATCGGCGCCCAGAAAAATGTAAGATAAGGGAAGTGATGAAAAAAACCAGTCAACCCTCCGGACCCCCAGTTCATACTAATTCCCAAGGCGATAGGGAGTTTGGTGGGACCATCTTGGGCTTAGTGATTGGTTTAGCGATTGGTCTTAGTCTCGCCTTGGCAGTGGCCTACTATATTTCTAAAACGCCGCCGCAAGAGCGGCCTGGAGTTAAAGCTCCCAATCTTCCTTTGTCCATTAAACCTGCTGCCCCCACAGAGGCGGTGGTTAGCGAGGAAGAAAAGCCAGCAACTCAAATTGATTTGAATAAGCCACTGCAAGGCAAATCCCCGGCAATACCCAGCATCAGCGCGGATCCGATTGCTGATATTGCAACTGGTAAAGCTGCAGCAGACGCTGCTGCGAGCGCAAAGACAGATGTCCTCTTTTTTGTTCAAACCGGCGCTTTTGCAACTCAATCCGAGGCTGACGCACAAAAAGCCAGTTTAGCCATGCAGGGCATGCAATCTCAAATTAGCGAAGGGCTAGTTGATGGAAAAGCCGTTTGGCGGGTTCGTATCGGACCTTTTGCTAATGTTGATGATAGCGGTATTGTGCGCAGTAAGTTAACCGGCATGGGCATCAAGCCAGCCGTCATTAAGGTCAACAAATAATGAAATCATTTATGCGATTACTGAAACTCGCTATGGGTAGCTTATTTGCCCTGAGTTGTTTCATGCCCCTGTCTCATGCTCAAGGCCCTGCAAAGATTGAGCCTGGATTTGATTACCGCATTCTCCCAGTAGCGCAGCCGCTCGATACCAAAGGTAAAGTGGAAGTCATTGAATTCTTTTGGTACGGCTGCCCGCATTGTTTTGATTTTGATCCTGAAATCATGGCATGGGAAAAGCGCCAAGGTAAAGACGTGGTGTTTCGTCAGGTGCCAATCGCCTTTCGTGAAGAGTTGATGCCGCACAGCCAATTATTTTATGCGCTTGAAGCATTAGGCAAGAGCAATCTTAATTCCAAGGTGATGTTTGCCATGCATCGGGAAAACAAGCGCCTTCTCAATGAGAATGACATCGCGGATTGGGTTGCAAGTCAGGGTGTCGATCGCAATGCGTTCTTGGCTGCATACCGTTCATTTGCGGTTGTTTCAAAAGCAAGAGCCGCACGACAGCTGGGCGATGCTTACCGCATTGATGGGGTTCCTACCGTTGCGATTCAAGGAAAGTACATTACTTCACCTTCGATTGCCGGTACACGTGCAAAAGCCATCGCAGTGATGGATCACTTGGTCGACAAAGTCAGAAAAGAGAATTACAAGTAAATGAGGCAGTACTGTTAAATTTTGACGAAACGCCGTAAGATCCAGAAGTAAATGGGATAGGGCAGTAAGCGTAAAAACTTTAAGAATCCAGAAAACCGTTTTGGAAAATGGATATCAAACTCACCCTCACGTATGCCATCCAAAATGTGTTTGGCAGCCTCTTCAGAGCTAATTAAAGCTGGCATTTCAAAGTCATTTTGCGCAGTAGCCTCGGTCTTTACAAAGCCCGGAGAGATCATGTGTACCCCAATGCCTTTAGGCTGCAAGTCATAAAAGAGGGTTTCGCAAAAATTAATCATGGCCGCTTTACTGGGGCCATAAGCTAAAGCCTTGGGCAGACCGCTGTAGCCAGCCACGCTACCCACAATCGCGATATGACCGCTATGCCGCTCTAGCATATTGGGTAAGACCGCAGCAACGGCGCGCATCGGTCCTAATACATTGGCATTGATGGTTTTTTCGGCCGACTCCATCTCAAAGTTATCGGCACGCAGTGGTATGTAAATCCCAGAAACAAACAGCAACAAATCGAGCTGGCCCCATTCCTGAATGAGCTTTTGGTAGGCCTCTTGAATTGCCTTGGGCTCCGTCACATCTAGGGGCAATATCAAACTTTGATTCGGCTTAGCATGCCCTGCGACAGCCTCAAGATTTTGCAGGCGACGGCCAGAGAGCGCGACTGACGCGCCAGCTGCGAATAGTGCGATTGCGCAGGCTTCCCCAATACCGCTGCTGGCACCAATCACCCATACACGCTTTCCGGAAAAGTCCTGCATGCCAATTTGTTTCATGGGCGTAAGCTATCTCCGCTAATGTGATCGTGAACCAGGGTGAATTGCACTACGTCAATGTTGCGCTCCGAAAAGCCGGCAGCGCAGTACATGAGGTAAAAATTCCAGAGCCGAACGAAGGCTTCATCAAACCCCAGCTGGTTAACTTGGTCGAGCTGTCGATTAAACGACTCATACCAAATACACAGTGTTTTTGCGTAATCGCCGCCAAAAGCAAATTCATCCTCAACCCGCAAACCAGCCCGAGCCGCATATTCTTTAAAAGCCGATTTGGAGGGCAACATACCGCCTGGGAAAACGTATTGCTGAATAAAATCCGTACTACTTCGATAACGCTCAAACAATTCTTCGGCAATCACAATGGTTTGAATGCAGGCTTTTCCGCCGGGCTTGAGGGATGCTGCAATCGTCTTGAAATACTGCTCCCAGTGGTTCTCACCCACGGCCTCAAACATTTCGATTGAGGCAATGCCATCGAATTGATCTTTGCAATCGCGATAATCCTGAAATCGAATCTCAGAAGCAAGACCTTGTTGTGCAAGACGTTCTTCGGCAAATTTTTGTTGTTCTCGGGATAAAGTAAGGCCGGTTACGTGACAACCGGCTAGCGCCGCTTCTTCAATAAATCCGCCCCAGCCACAGCCAATCTCCAGAATGTGTTTTCCTGGTGTGGCATCGATGGCGGACAAAATACGCCGGTACTTATTGGATTGCGCCTGAGCCAATGGGAGCTGGAGATCACCACTAAACCATGCGCTGGAATAAGTCATGCTGGGATCAAGCCACAAAGAATAGAAGGGGTTGCCTAAGTCATAGTGCGCATGAATATTTTTACGGCTACCCGATTTCGAGTTGTTACGCAGCCGATGTTTAAGGCGGTAGAACAAGGAGCCAAACCAGCTGCCATAGATTGCTTTTTCGAGGAGTGTGCGATTACGAATCGCTATCTCTAGTATGGCTTTTAAGTTAGATGTGTTCCATTGACCGCGGATGTAGCTCTCAGCAAAGCCAATGTCACCATGCTTCAGAACGTCTTTAAAAACATCCCAATCGAGGATGTGCAAGTCAGCGTGTAAGTCATCACTGGTAGCGCCAAAATATTCTGTTCTACCGTCTGGCAAGGTGAGCGCTAAATGACCCGATTTTACGTTGCTCAGCAAGGCCAGAAAGGTTCTGGCTGCGAGCGGAATCGATTGGGCTGCCTGCCGATCGGCAGAGCGTGAAAAACTTAATCGCGATAGAAGGGATTGTCCAGGTCGATTCATCTACTAACTTCAAAGTCCGGCGGTTTGGGTTTGGAGTGGAACGGGACGCCTTTGGCCCAAAGCTTCAGTGCCTGCCAATGAATTCGTCCAATTACCCCAATACTCATAAGAGGATATCGCAATATCGACAAATGCAGGGAAGTGCGCGTCAGCGGGTGTGCTTCACCGCTAATGCTGGTATGAATTAAGGCCTCTCCATCCTCATGGAGCTCAATGCGGTTGACGGTGTTCCGTCCGGATTGGCTTTCTTGGGGAAAGAGGAAGCGGAAGCGGTATTCGCCGCTGACATCACAAAAGGGCGATACATGAAAGACCTTGTTCGTTGTCAGGGTTTCTCCCGAATGCAGTGGCTCGCCTGAATCTTTACTTAAGAGGTAGCAGTGACGCTCCCCAAACGTATTGTTGACCTCAGCGATGACGGCACGGACCTCCCCGTTGGGTTTGCTGCAAATCCAAAAACTCACGGGATTAAAGACGTAAGCTAAAACCCGAGGAAAGGTTTGTAACCAGATTTCGCCATCGGGATGGGTAATACCATTAGAGGCTAAGAGTTGTTCGGCCCAGGCCAGACTATCTGCATCGCCACGACCATGATCTTTATCAAAAAAAGAAAAGAAGCGAAATCGATTGTCACCTAGGCCATGCTGACGGAGTAAATCTGGATTACGTTTGCGCTCACGCATGGGAATGCTGATCGTAAATACTGAATACGCGAATGCATTTTTTGCGGGGCGGAAGCGGCGATGTTGAACAACGCCGAAATTCAGTTTCGGCGTTACATCAATTGGCAAGATTGACCTCTCTCGGAGAAATATGGATGCCAGCAGGATGCTTGCTGCGCTCTAGAATGGCTTCTGCTACCGTCTCCCCAGAGCGTAAGCCGTCCTCATGAAATCCGTATCCAGTCCATGCGCCGCAATACCAAACCGATGACTTGCCCTGGATTAGAGGTAAGCCCGCTTGCGCATCGGTAGCGCGCATATCAAATACAGGGTGCGCATACCGAATCTCCTGGAATACTTTGCTAGGGTCGGGCTCACGCAGTGGATTGAGTGTGACGATGATGGGAATGTCTTTCAGCGCTGGAGGAAGGGGCTGGAGGAGATTGATTAAATAACTAACGCTAACGCAGTCCTCGGTGACGTCGCCATTCTTGGCTTGCGCCGTGTAATTCCAGGCAGCCCAGCAACGCTTACGCTGCGGCAGAAAGGAGGCGTCGGTATGCAAGATGGCCCGATTAGCCTGATACGGAATTGCGCTCAGAATCGATTGACTTGCTGAATCAATACCATGCAGCAGATCAAGGCTTTGATCACTATGGCAGGCCATCACAATCTCATCAAACTGGGCAGACCCACTGGCGCTAATAACTTCAATTGCATGGTGTTTACTATTCGCGTGGACTTGAATCGACGTCACCGCTTCGCGTACCCAATGTACGCCGTGCTGATCAAGGGCGCCAACCAAGCGTTTCACGTATTCGCGTGAACCACCTTGTACCGTAAGCCACTGTGGTCGATCTTGTATTTTCAGGAGCCCATGGTTATGGCAAAAGCGCGCCATGGTTTGAATTGGAAATTCCAGCATTTGATCGACAGAGCATGACCAAATCGCTCCAATCATGGGTAAAAAATACCAATCCCGAAAAGGCTTACCAAAGGCATGGCGATCCAGAAAATCGGCAATACTTTCTTCTTGGGCAGATTCTTTGCTTAAGTGCGTATCGCCTGATTCCTGACTTAAGGCTAGCCTAGTCGCAAGCGCATTAAAGCGCATGATGTCACGGGCCATTTTCCAAAAGGACGGACGGAATAAATTGCGCCGTTGACCAAAAAAAGAATTGAGGTCGTTTCCAGCCCACTCGAGCGGCGGAGTCGATTCGAGTTTCACGGAAAACGACATCTCCGAAGGAAAAATAGGCACAGCCAATTCTTCAAATAGGCGAACAAGGCGGGGATAGGTACGGCGATTAAAGACAAGGAACCCGGTATCGACGCCGTGCTGTACTGGCCCGCTTGGCGTATCAATGGTGATGTCAACCGTATTGCTGTGGCCGCCAATGTGTTTTCCGGATTCGTAAATCGTGATCTCAAAATCAGGATGTTGACGTAGGCGGTAAGCACAGCCTAAGCCCGAGATGCCGGCACCAATAATGGCAATGCGCTTTTTAGCCATCACTGCTTTCCTTGCAGTAACTTCTCAACCTGGGACGTGATGGTTTTGCCGCTGGGGTTCGAGAGGCTGCCATATGCCTCCACCACATTGCCATTGCGATCAATCAGGTATTTGTAAAAATTCCACTTCGGTGTGGTGCCTGTTTTTTCAATCAATATTTTGAATAAGGGATTCGGATTTTTGCCGGAGACATTCGATTTAGTGAACATCGGAAACTTGACGTCATAGGTGTTTTTACAAAAGTCCGCAATTTGCTTATTCGTGCCGGGCTCTTGCTGACCAAAGTCATTTGATGGAAAGCCTAAAACGACAAAGCCTTTTTGTTGGTACTTGGAATATATTTTTTCAAGGTCATCGTATTGACCAGTAAAGCCACAGTAACTGGCTGTATTGACCACCATGATCACCTTCCCTTGGTACTGGCATAAGTTTTGCGGGACTTCATCTTGCAGGCGCAAAAAAGTATGAGAAAGAAGGGGGCTGCAGGCTGGCGCCGCGCTCTGAGCAATGGCCGGGACACTGAAGGAAAGTCCCAGCCAACAGGCCACTAAAAGGAAGAAATGCCGCATAAATGAATCAAGCAAAAAAGGAACAGGACTCCAGTCTAAGTCATTCCAGTTAAGATGTTTTATGAGCAAAAAAATCCCAACGGCCAAAAGCATCAAGGGCAGCCAATCAACCCGAAATCTGATCTTGGTTTTGGGTGATCAGCTTGATATAGATAGCCCTGCACTCCAAAACGCCGATTGGGAGAAGGATGCGGTATTGATGATCGAGTCTGCCGGGGAGGCTGCCTGGGTTTGGAGCCACAAGGCACGCATTGCTCTGTTTTTATCGGCAATGCGCCATTTTGCTGCTGCTTTAGATAAGGCGGGTGCACGCGTCTACTATCAATCCATGGAGAGCAATCCAGATGTCACGCTGGGGGATGCTCTAAGAGGGGCAATCAGCCAGTATCGGCCTGCCTCCATCATTTGCGTTGAGCCAGGGGAATGGCGCGTTTGGGGCGAGATTACAGCGGCGTGTACCGCGATGGATGTCCCGCTACACATCACAAGCGATACGCATTTTTTGTGCGATTTAGACGAATTTAAGGCATGGGCAGGAGTAAAGAAAGAATTGCGCATGGAGTTCTTTTATCGCCAGATGCGCAAAAAGCATGGCGTTCTCTTGGACAAGGTGGGTCAACCTGAGGGCGGTCAATGGAATTACGACGCAGAAAACCGATCCAGCTATCCTAAAAAGGGCCCCGGCTTAATTGATCCGCCCGAGTTTTTTGAACCCGATGCCGTCACAAAAGACGTGCTTACCTTGGTAGGCGAACGATTTAAAGAGCACCCCGGTAGCCTGCAGCACTTTTTGTGGCCAGTCACCCGTCAGCAGGCCTTATTGGCCTTGGATCGCTTTATTGATGCCAGGCTCGTGCATTTTGGTCAATACGAAGACGCGATGTGGACTGATACCCCTTTTGGTTGGCATTCCGTTTTATCCTCCAGTCTCAATCTAAAGCTGATTAATCCGCGAGAGGTCATTGAGCGCGTAGAGGCAGCATGGCGCGCCGGTGAGGCTAGCCTTGCGGCAGCAGAAGGCTTGATCCGGCAAATTCTGGGTTGGCGCGAATTTATTCGTGGAGTCTATTGGCTCGATATGCCCAAGATGGGAACGGCCAACTATTTTGGCTACAAGCGCGAGTTACCAGCATGGTACTGGACCGGCAAAACGAAAATGGTGTGCATGGCCGATGTCATTGGTCAAACGCTCGAATATGGTTATGCCCACCACATCCAGCGATTAATGGTGATGGGCAATTTTTCCCTTTTAGCAGGTCTTTCCCCTCAGGCGGTAAGTAGCTGGTTTTTGGCGGTATATGTGGATGCCGTAGAGTGGGCTGAATTACCCAACGTCGCTGGTATGGCTTTGTTTGCCAATGGCGGACGTTTCACCAGTAAGCCGTATATTTCCAGTGGCGCTTACATTAAGCGCATGAGTAATTACTGTGGCCATTGCCCATATAAACCGGATGTGCGTGTGGGTGAGAATGCGTGTCCGTTCACTACCTTGTATTGGAATTTTTTAATGAACCACCAGTCT